>NZ_JBFUCB010000148.1:0-11120 GCF_056405435.1 Rhizobacter sp. P1_G5
GCCTCGCGCAGCACGATCTTCGGGATGCGCTGCTTCGGCTCGTAGCTCAGGCCGCCGATCACGGTGCCGGGGTCGAGTTCGAGCTCGACCTCCAGCCCGCCGGCCACGCGCTTCGTGAACCAGCCGACCCAGCCGCCGTCCTGCGCGGCACCACGCTCCCAGCCGCGGTTGACCAGGCCCATCACGCTGCCGGTGGCCACTGTCTTCTGCTCGAAGCGCTTCAGCTCGGTGCCTTGCAACTCGTCGGGCGTGAGCCGGTAGGTCTCGCGGCCGAGCTGCTTGAACGGCTGCAGGATCTCGTAGTCGGCGAACACCTGGCCGAACGCGGCCTGCATCGCTGCCGGCATCTCCAGCACGTGGACGATGCCGACGTTGGCCTCGTCGGGCAGCGTGGTCTGCACGTCGTCGCCGTCGGCGAGCGTCCAGTCCTCAGCGACGCGGAAGGCGCTGGCCAGCATGCCGGCCGGATCGCCCTCGCGGGCTTCGTACACGCCCCACACCACGCGCGCCGCCAGGTGGCGCATCAGCGGGTGATCGAGGAAGAACAGCTTGAAATCGACCGCCGTCCAGCGGCGCCGCTCGACCATGCTCATCTCGAGCCGCGTCACCTGCAGGCTGGCGATGGCCTTGGCGTCCTTCTTCAGCTGCTTGAAGCGATCGGTTGCCGCCTCGGCCAGCGCGGCGTCGTCGCTCTTGATCGGCTTCGGCAGGTCTTTCAGGCGCACGCCCTGCGCATCCTTCACGAACGGCTTCAGCGTCTCGTCGAAGCCGACGAAGAAGCGGCGCGGCCCGAAATCGAGCGCCAGCGCGCCGTGCTCGTCGAGCCCCAGGTCGGGCACCAGCCGGTCGGCCAGCTCGGCGGCGGTGAAGCCGCGCACCTCGGCCACCGCGGCGATCTTCTCCTTCGCGCGGTCCTGCAGCGCCTTGAACTTGACCTTGCCGGCGATGCCGTTCAGGTGCATCAGCGCGACATCGCTGCCGATCGCGGCCAGCAGGTCCAGCCCGGTGACCGCACGCTGGTGCGCCGATTCGCCGGGCCACTCGCGGATGCGCGGCGCGAGCCGGCGCGCGGTCTCGTCATCGCCCAGCAGGCCGAGCGCGGCGAAGGCCCAGCCGTCCTTGCTCGGCGCGCCGGCGGCGATCCAGGCCTCGAACAGGTCCCAGGCGAACTCGGCCAGCGAGGCCGGCGTGCAGAGCTCCTTGACGATCGCGAGGCCGGGGTAGGGCGCCTCGAGCCKGCTGATCGCGAGCATCGAACCGATGTGCTCGATGGCGCTGGTCGGCAAGGCCTCGCCGCCGTCGCGCAGCAGCGGGCGGCGCAGCGCAGGCGCGACGAAGAACACCGGCAGCTTCGGCATGCGCGCCGGCAGCACCAGCAGCGGGTCGGCGTCGAGCAGGGCTTGCAGTGCCTGCTGCATCGGGGTGCCTTCCGTCGTGTCGTACGACTCGGCGATCTTGCGGGCCTGCGCCTCGAAGCCGTTGGCCATCAGCCAGCGCAGGCCGAACTGTGCGTTCTCGCGTGCCGTGCGGTCCTTGCCGAAGGCGAGCGGCAGAGCCTGTGTCAGCGCGGTGTCGGCGTGCGCGCGCAGCCACGCGATGGCCTGCGCCTTGGCCTTCTTCAGGTTGCGCAGCGCATGCAGGGCAATCGGCACGAGCTGCGCGCTGTCGACGTCGATCGCGAGCGACAGCCCGCCTTCCGGATACGACTGCACGTAGCCGACGAAGCCCGGCACCGCGGCCTCGCCGTGGCGGGCGAGGATGGCGCGAATCGGCGCATCGACATCGCTGTACGAATACCAATGCTTCGATGGGTAGCTGTTCCACAGCGCGAGTGCGGCGGGCTCGGGGAACAGCAGCAAGAGGCCGGGCGCCTGGCCGTAGAAGTACTGCTTCGTGATCTTGAAGTCCTCGGGCAGCAGCGGCTGGCCGGCCATCACGCGCGCCTGGCCTTCCGCCGTGATCTGCATCTCGGTCATCGCATGCGCGGTCGGGCTCGGCAACTGCTTGGTGTACCAGGGATTGACCTGGAGGGAGGCATGCCGCTTGCGTTCATCGGCGGTCCATTCGATGCGATCGGGCGTCGTGCGGGCCACGATGTCGAGCGTTGGCAGATCCGTGGCGCGCGCCTTGCGCAACCACGGCGGCTCGCGCAGCAGCGGCGGCAACTGCTCGGGCGCGGCCTCGGCGCTCTGCAGCGCATCGAGCAGCGCCTGGAAGCGCTCGCGCTCGCCGTCGGCCAGCGTGGGCAGGGCCTGCGCCAGCGCGGCGGGTTCTCTCAGCGCGAGCCGCACCGCCCAACCTTCGGCGAGCCGAGAGCGCGTGGCGAGAGCATGGCCGATCACGCACTGCAGTGTGGCGGCCGGGTAGCGCTCAGCCAGCTTGTCGAGCGCGGCGCGTGCCTCCTTGCGCTCGATCAACTCAGTCAACAGCGCGATGCTCTGCGGCACGCGCATGCGCAGCACCAGCGCGATGTATTTCTCACTGTTGTCGCGGTCGCTGGCTCGGCGCAGCAGGTCGGCGAGCAGCTCGAAGGCATCGACGCCGTGCAGGCGGATCTGCAGCAGCAGGGCGTCTTTCAGCGCGTAGAAGTACGGCGCGACCGGCTTCAGATAGCGCCGCATCGCGTCGGCCGGCACCACGCAGTCGCGCAGGAAGGGCCAGTCGCTGCCAGGAGCGTCGGCCATCGCGGCGAGGGCCCAGTCGGTGCGATGCGGGCACAGCACGGCACGCAGCAGCCGGTCGAGCGGCGTCGAGCCGGCCTGGCGCTCCAGCGTGGCGACGGCCGCATCGTGTTCGGCCTCGTCGGCCGCGGCGATCACGTTGCGCAGCGCCTGGAACTGCGACTGGATGACGCGGCTCAGCGTGTACTCGTGAGGGTGCACGCCGCGCGCGAGGTCGAGCGCGATCTCGAGCATGAACGGCACGCCGTGCAGCGCGATGCCGACGTAGGTGCTCCAGTGCAGGCCGTGGTTGCCGTAGTGGTCGCCCTGGTGCAGGACGTTGGCGTGCAGGCTCTGCGCACAAAGCTCCAGCCAGGCATCCGGATCGGCCTGCGCCAGCTGCGCGGCCTGGGTCTTCTCGGCGAAGGTGGCGGCGCTCCACGGCGACCAGGGGCGGTTCAGGCGCGTTGCGAGTTCGGCGAACTCCTGCTTGCCGTGGGAGTACTGGGTCTCGTAAACGCTGAAGGGCGAGGCCAGCAGCACGTGGCCGTCGATCGGTGTCGGCGCATGGACACCGCGTACCACCGGCACGTCGCTGCGCAAGGCATCGTTCCACTCGAAGCCGCCGTGCGGCCACTCGATCGGCGCGGCATCTGCGGTGGGGGCGGCTGCAGGCGGCGGGGCCTTGGGTGCCGCGGCCGGTGGCGGCGCGACGGGGAGTGTCGCTGCCACGGCGGCCTTCGGTGCCGCAGGCGCCGCAGCGGCTGCCGCGACCGCTGCCAGCGTCGCCCCCGCGGCCACGCCGGCCTCGCGATAGCCCTTGCCGGTCTTCTCCTTCACCAGCGCATCGTGCTCGGTCTGCGCTGCCGCGGCGCTCGCGAACGATTTGGTCTTGGTCTGGCCGTTGGTGCCGATGCGGCCGAAGCGCACCGTCACGTCGCTGCCGGCCACGGCCACCTCCCAGAACTTGCTCGATGTTCCCTCGACCAGCTCGAATCGGCGCATGCCCCGCGTCCTTCCTGTCTGCTGCGTACAGCAGAGGACTATATCGGGGCACTACCTCACGGCGAGTGCGTAGCGCAGCTCGGACTTCGCGACGTTGTACACGCCGAAGTCGCAGCTGTAGACGGCCCAGGCTTCGCTGCTGTCGGCGGCGCTCGTGGTCGACGACCAGTAGTAATCCGAGACGATGAAGTTGTCGAACACCGCGGGGCCGGTGACCGCCGAGCCGGCCTGGTACTGGCCATTCAGGTACGAGGCCTGCGGGAAGGTCGGCGCGCGGTCCGACAGGCTCAGCATCTCGGCGCGGTTGGGCAGGCGCCACTGTCCGGCGACCGATCCGTCGGCGAGGCCGCATTGGCCGCTCGCGAGCGCGTTCACCGCCGCCAGTGCGCCCGACCAGGGCTGCTGGATGCAATCGGCCTTCTTCAGCCAGGTGAGGCCCGTCACCGTGTCGGCCAGCGTGCCGTCGCCGTTGTCGATGAAGCGCGGCGAGGTGAGGGGCGCGCCGGCCTGCAGGGCGGCGTCGTCGGCGGTGCCGAACGAGCCGCCGCCGATGCCGGCGTACACGCCGGTGGCCAGCAGCTGCACGGCGCCGGCGGCGCCGGAGCGCACCGCCCACAGCGAGTTCACCGAACCGGCCTTCACGTTGCTCATGCCGCCATCGGCTGCATTCGCGCCGTTGATCCAGCGCCCGTCGCTGAAGCGGATGGCCATCGCGCTGCTCGTCAACGCCATGTAGGTGGTCGAGCTCCAGTACGCGTTGGCAACGGCGATGCCGGTGAACGGATGGCCGCTCGCCACCGCCGGGCCGGCCTGCGACACGTCGACCAGGCTCTCCAGCTCGTTCGCGTTCGGCATGCGCCATTGCCCTGCGGCCGAGCCGTCGCTCAGGCCGCAGGCGCCGCTGGCCAGTTGCGCGGCCGCGGCGAGTGCGGTCGGCCAGTCGGTCGCGTTGAAGCAGCCGGCGTTCTTCAGCCACACCAGGCCGGTCAGCGCATCGGTGACGGTGCCGTCGGCGTTGTCGATGAACCGGGTGCCGGGCCACGCGACGCCATGCGCGAGCGCGCCGTCATCGCCGGCCGCGAAGCTCGTTGACTGCCCGGTGCGCGGCAGGCTCGCCATCCGGTCGCCCGCGCGCGAGGCGGTGAAGTCCGCGTTCGCGACATCGTGCGTCGGCAGTGTCGCGAAGCGGATCACGGTGCGGTAGAGCCCGTTGAAATCCATCTTCGTGACCGAGCCGGCCGCGTCGCCGATCGACGGGTAGAAGGCGAGCCCGGCCTGCTGCGCGTAGACCGCGTAGTCCGCATTGACGCCGGCGCTCAGCCCGGTGATCGCATAGCGGCCGTCGACGCCGGTGGTGGCGGTGCGGGTCGTGTGGTCGTTGTGATGGAACACGGTGACCAGCACGCCCTGGATCGCCACGCCGTGCTTGTCGGCCACCACGCCCGACACGGTGCTCGTCGCGGGTGCGTTGCCGATCGAGTTGCCGGTCATCGCGGTCGTGGTGCTGCCGCTGCCACCCCCACCCGAGCCGCCGCACGCGGCCAGCACGCCGATGGCGGTGCCGATCAACAACTGCCTGATCCGTGTCATCGCCGCTTCCCTTGTGTGCACAGGTGCCCGCGTCCGGGAATGGACGGGGGCTGCGGACATATCGGCCGTTTCGGCCTGCGGCTTGATCGACAAGCGGCACACGGCGTGAAGCGCGTCACCAACTGCGCAGCGGCGTGGCCGGCGCCCGACCGACGGTCGCTCGCTCCTCTCGGTTGATGATGGAAGTGCAGGCGTGTGCTGACTAATCTGTGGAGGCTCCTACCGGCAGCATCCAGGAGATTCGCATGGGCACGTCACGCAGCAGTCATGGTGGTGGATCGACGTCTCACGGCAAGCCGATGGCCAAGCCCTTGTGCAGCACGCCGCCGCGGCCCAGGCCGAAGTTGTCCGATGCGGTGATGGCCGATCCGCGGCGTGCCGCGGCGATCCTGTCCGGTCGCTCGAAGTGGGCGAACCGCACGGTGCTGCACTATTGCTTCTTCAGCGGCGGGTCGCACTATGCGGTGCCGAAGTCGCAGGCCGATGCGGTGCGTCCCGCCTTCGACACCTGGAAGGCGGTCGGCATCGGCCTGGAGTTCGTCGAGGTCGATTCGCTGAGCGAGGCGGAGGTGCGCATCGGCTACTCGCTGGCCGACGGCATTTCCGCATCGGCGGTGGGCCGCGACGTCCTGAAGATCCCGCTCACCGAGCCGACCACCGTCTACGGCTGGGACCTCACGACGCCGTACGGCAGGGGCACGGCATTGCATGAGCTCGGCCACGTGTTCGGCATGGAGCACGAACACCAGAACCCGTTCGCCGGGATCAGGTGGCACGAGGAAGCGGTGTATGCCTCGCTGGCGGCACCGCCGAACAACTGGTCGCGCGCGACGACCTTCCACAACATCCTCGAGAAGCTCGACACGCAGCAGGTGCAGGGCTCGGCCTGCGATCCCGATTCGATCATGGAGTACGAGTTCGAGCCCGGCCTGATCGACGAGCCGCAGAAGTACGACCTGGAGGGCCTGGTGCCGCCGGGCACGYTGTCGAGTGCCGACAAGGCCTGGGTCGTGAAGTGGTACCCCGGCAATGCGCCGGTGCCGACGGTGCTGCAGCCGTTCCAGTCGATCGCTGCCGACCTGGCGGCCGGCCAGCAGATCGATTGCACCTTCAAGCCGACGGTGTCGCGCAAGTACACCATCGCGACCAAGGGCGCGACCGACACCTTGCTCGCGCTGTTCGAGGAGATCGGCGGCAAGCCGAGCTTCCTGGCCGCCGACGACGACAGCGGCGAAGACCGCAACGCGAGCATCACGTACAAGCTCTTCAAGGGCCGCACGTACCACGTGCGCCTGCGGCTGTACCAGCCGGGGCAGTCGGGGACGACGTCGCTGATGGTGACCTGAGCGCGGGGCCTCGACGATCAGGTGTCGGTGAGCTTGCTCAGTAGTAGACGTACACCGTCACCGTGGCCACGACGGCTGCGTCGTAGGTGGAGGTTGCGGTGAAGGTCAGTGCGACCGGCGTGCTGAAGGCACTGGTGTCGAAGGTGTCGACGAGGATGCGTGATGCGCTGATCGTGTCGATGGTGACGCCGATGCCGCCGTAGTACACCGTGGTGCCGCTGCCGCTGACCGAGGTGCCCGCGACCTGCAGCGACCACACGACCGGCTCGCTGGCATCGAGMTGCAGCGAATCACCGGCCCAGACCGAGATGCTCTGCGACGAGCCGGAGTGGATGTACCCGCTGCTGAGCGGCTGGCCCGCGACGATGACGCCGATGTCGAACGTGACGCTGCCGTCGTCGCCACCGCCACCGCAGGCGGTGAGGGCGAAGGCCAGGCAGGCCGCGGCGGCGAGCCGCGACAGGATTCGGGTGACGGGGTGCATGGGCGCATCCGGAGTCGTTGATGGGACATCCAACGGCTCGGGTGGCTGGTGTGTTGACCGGCGAGGTGTAACGCTTGGAAGGGCGAGGTTGTCGGATCGCTGCACCACATCATCGTGATGAACGCGCGGTCCAGTTCCGCCTCGCCGGCCAGGTCCTCCTGCGTCATGCCCAGCTCCTGGCGACGTTCCTTCAGAACGACGCCGAGGGCTTGCACGAGGAGGGCATTCCCACCCCACGCACCGCGCGATCACCCACGTCGGCCTGATGTTCACCCGCGTCGGCTCGCTGATGTGGCAGCTGCCCGTGGCCGCCGCCATCGAGCTGATCGAAGCCGGCGCGCAGCGCCTCTACTTCATCGACCCGATCTCCTGTCGCCGTCGCGAGGTGGCCGTCGAGCGCTCCCGCGGCCGCCGACCGCACCTGCGTGCCCGCAACCGGACAGGCTGGACCGACGACCTGCTGAACCTGCCCGTTTTCGTCTACCCACCGCACTGCGAGGGCGTCTTTGCGCCGCCGCGGCCCACACCGCGCGCGCCTTGCAACGAACGGAACATTGCGTAGCAACCTCGGCGGGTCGCCGCCGCTAGCATCCATCGAAAACACAGGGAGGACCGTGCCATGGCACTGATGGAAGAGATCACGCTGCGCAAGCTGGAGATGCTGCTCGCCTACATGGAGAGCAGCAACCTGCGGCGCGCCGCCGAGCAACTGGATGTGAGCACGGTCAGCGTGCACCGCGCGCTGCACTCGCTGGAAGACGCGCTCGACTGCGCGCTGTTCCGCCACGAGGGCCGTGATCTGCTGCCCACCGAGGCGGCCCGCGTGCTGGCCGATGCGGCGCGCAGCGCGCTGAAGCTGATCGACGACGGCGTGCAGGCCGCGCGGGCGGCCGGTGGCTGGTCAGGCGCACGCATCCGCATCGGCTCGCTCTTTTCGCTGGGGGTCGAGACAGTGCCGCGGCTCGTCGCCGACATGCGGCAACTGCGCCCGGACTTGCAGGCCGAACTGGTGATGGGCTCGAATGCCGAGCTGCTTGCGCAACTGCGCGCGGGCACCACGGATGCCGCGCTGATGGCGATCCCGCCGGCCGAGCCGGACATCGAATCGCTCGCGCTGTTCGAAGACCCGATGTATTTCGCGGCGCCGATCGGCTCGCGCCATGCCCGCCTCGGCGCGGTCGACCTGCAAGCCTGCGCCAATGAGCGCCTCATCACGCTGCGCAAAGGCTTCGTCACGCGCGACGGCTTCGACGCCGCGTTCCGCAACGCCGGTTTCGTGCCGAAGCTCGCGATGGAGGTCGGCGACATCTTCACGCTGATCAACCTGGTCGGCGGGGGCCTCGGCTGCACGCTGCTGCCGGGCCGCGTGCGCGACGTGCTCGGCGGCAAGGTGGAACTGATCCCGCTGCAGTCGCGCTACCAGGTGCGCCAGCGCATCGGGCTCAACTACCTGCGGGCGAGGCAGCGCGACCCGAACCTGGTCGCGCTGGCCTCGGCCTGCCGCCCGGTGCCAAGCCTCGCGGCCTGACGAACAGCGCGGCCCGGTGGGCGGAGCTCAGTTGGCCGTGCGGGCCGACGGGGCTTGCGCCGTCATCGACTTGTCCTGCAGGCGGGCCAGTTCGGTGCGGTATTCCGCGCCGCTGCGCCATTGCTTGTACTGCGCCAGGCGGCTGGCGATGTCGGGACGCGTCGGGTCGAAGCTTTCGCGGCCGGCGGCGGCTTCCAGGCCGGCACGCTGCCACAGCGCCAGGTCGGCCTGCACTTCGGCGCGCGTCAGCGTCGACGGCGTGTTGTAGGCCCGATCGGCGGCGGTGTCGGTGTCGGCGCGCGCGGCTTGCGACAGCACGGTGAGGCCCAGGGCGGCGATGCTCAGTGCGAGGGTTGCTTTCATGATCTCGGTACCTTTCACGAATGGGTTGGGAGTGAAGGCATCTTAGAAATCGGCCCCGCACAGGACCCTGTCGCGCAGATGACGTTTTTGTCAGGTGGCGGTCATGTGGCCGTCAGCGTGAACCCGAAGGTGTTGCGCCCGGCCTGCGAGCGCGCGAACACCGAGCCGCGGTGCATCAGCGCGATCGCCTTGACGATCGCGAGGCCCAGCCCGTGGTTGCCACCCGGATTGYGGCGCGCGCTGTCGACGCGGTAGAAGCGGTCGAACAGGTGCGTGAGGTGCTGCTCGTCGATCGGGCCGCCGGGGTTGCTGACCGCCACGCGGATCTGCTCCGGCGCGTCGAGCAGGCGCGCGATCTCGACGACGATCTCGTCGCCGTGCTTCGAATGCTCGATCGCGTTCTGCAGCAGGTTGCCGAGCGCGCGCCGCAGCAGCGCCGTCTCGACGCAGCCGCGCTCGTCGCCCTGCACGCGGATGCGCACGCCGCGCTCGTCGAGCAGCGCATCGAGGTAGTCGGCCACCTTGTGCACCTCGTCGGCGATCGAGGTGTCGGCATGGCGCGACGCGGCCGCGCCCTGGTCGGCGCGCGCGAGGAACAGCATGTCGTTGACGATGCCCTTCAGCCGCTCCATCTCCTCGAGGTTGGAGCGCAACACCTCCTCCAGCTCGCCGGCGCTGCGCTCGCGCGTCAGCATCACCTGGGTCTGGCCGATCAGGTTGGTGAGCGGCGTGCGCAGCTCGTGCGCCACGTCGGCATTGAAGGCCTCCAGCTGCTGGTAGGCAGTCTCCAGCCGCGCCAGCGCGCCGTTGAACGAGGCGGTCAGGTCGCACAGCTCGGCGGGCATCGGCTGCAGGTCGAGCCGCTGCTCCTGGTGGTTCGGGTCGAGTGCCTGCGCCTGCCGGCTCAGCCGCTGCAGCGGCCGCAGCCCCACGCGGGCGATGCCGTAGCCGAGGAAGGCCACCGCCAGCACGCCGACCGCGCCCAGCCCGATCAGCGCGAAGCGGAAGTCCTCCAGCGTCTGCAGGAAGCGCAGCGGGTCCTTCACGAGCACCAGCGTCACCGCCGGCCGGTCGCCGTCGGCGGGCAGGTGGCGGGTCCAGGTCAGCAGCTTGCAGGGGTGGCCGGGTTCCTCCAGCTCGCCGAAGCCGCCGGCCATCGCCAGCGCCTCGATGTCGGCGCGCCGCGGGCCGTAGCGGAAGGTCGAGACGTCGCTGATGACCCACAGCCGCACGTCGCTGCGCTCCATCTCCAGCGTGTTGAACTTCGGCGTGAGCCACAGCCGCCACTGCGATTCGTCCTGGACGCGCAGCACGATCGATTCGGCCCAGCCGGCGCGCAGCCGCATCTCGCCGCGCACCTGCTCCATCATCCCGCCGTTCAGCATGCGGTGCAGCGCCCAGCCGCCGACCAGGAACACCACCGCGGCGCAGCCCGCGAACATCAGCGTGAGCCGCACGGCGAGCCGGCGCGTCATGCCGTGCCCTCCGCCGCGCGCGCCTCGAGCACGTAGCCCATGCCGCGCATCGTGTGCAGCAGCTTGAGCGGGTAGGGGCCGTCGAGCTTGGCGCGCAGCCGCTTCACCGCGACCTCGACGACGTTGGTGTTGCTGTCGAAGTGGATGTCCCACACCAGCTCGGCGATCTCGGTGCGCGACAGCACCTGGCCCGGCCGGCGCGCCAGCGTGGTCAGCAGCGAGAACTCCTTGGCGGTCAGGTCGATGCGGTCGCCGCCGCGCTGCACCTTGCGGCCCAGCAGGTCGAGCACCATGTCGCCGATCGTGATGGTGGTCGGCTCGGTCTGCCGGCTGCGGCGCGAGAGGGCATGCAGCCGCGCGCTCAGTTCGAGGAACGAGAACGGCTTGACCAGGTAGTCGTCGGCGCCGTCCTGCAGGCCGCGCACGCGGTCCTCGATGYCGTCGCGCGCGGTCAGCATGATGATCGCCACCTGCTTCACGCGGCGCACGTCGCGCAGTATCTCGAAGCCGTCGATGCCGGGCAGCATCGCATCCAGCACGATCACGTCGTGCCGGCCCTCCAGCGCCGCGTGGCGGCCGTCGATGCCGTTGTGCTCGACGTCGAYGACGTGGCCTTGCTCGGTCAGCCCGCGGCGCAGGTAGTCGGCGGTTTTCGGTTCGTCTTCGATG
>NZ_JBFUCB010000149.1:0-11078 GCF_056405435.1 Rhizobacter sp. P1_G5
CTTCCTCGCCGGCAACGGCTGGCCCTGGCGCATGCATGCCACCTACGACCAGACGGTGTCGCGCGCGCTCGACGTCTTCGAGAAGGTGCACCGCGACCTGCCCATCGACAAGCTGGGGTGGTTCTTCGACCACTGCGAGACGGTCACGCCGCAGAACCTGGAGCGCATCCGGAAGCTGGGCGGCGGCGTCGCGGTGCAGAACCGGATGTCGATGCAGGGCGAAGCCTTCATCCGCCGCTACGGCCTGTCGGCGGCAGCCGAGACGCCGCCGGTGAAACGCATGGTCGAGATGGGCCTGCCGGTCACGCTGGGCACCGATGCGACGCGGGTCAACAGCTACAACCCCTGGCAGGCCCTCTACTGGCTGGTGTCGGGTCGCAGCATCGGCGGCACGGTGCTCTACCCGGAGGAGCGCCGCCTGGACCGCCTGGCCGCGCTGGGGCTGATGACGGCCGACGGCGCCTGGTTCTCGCGCGACAGCGGCAGGAAGGGCGTGCTCAAACCCGGGGCGCTGGGCGACGTGGCGGTGCTCGATCGCGACTACTTCGCCGTGCCCGAGGACCAGATCCAGGACATCGTGTCGGTGCTGACGGTCGTGGCGGGCCAGGTGGTGCACGGCGCGCAGCGCTTCACCGCGCTGGCCCCGCCGCTTCCGCCGGCGTCGCCCAGCTGGTCGCCGGTGCGAACCTTCGGCGGCTACCAGGCACGCCAGCTCACGCTGGGGGACAGCGACCGGCGCTACCAGTACGCCGCGGCATGCGCGTGCCGCTCGGGTTGCGGGCTGCATGCGCATGACCACCTGAAGGCGGCCGGCACCCGGGTGCCGGTGGCGGACGCACCCGCCTTCTGGGGGGCGCTCGGGTGCAGTTGTTACGTCTAGAGTCGCTACGCCTAGAGGCTCAGTGAGCGGGCCGCCTCGATGATGACGGCGGCCACTTCCGCAGGCCGCCGCATCATCACGGCGTGCCCCGCCTCCAGGCTCGTCACCTTGGCGCCGGCCCGTTGGGCCATCGCCTTCTGGGCCGGCGGCGGGATCATGTGATCCTGCTCGGCCACGACATACCAGCTGGGCTTGCTCTTCCACGCCGGTACGCTGACCTTGTCACCGAAGCTCCTCGCGGCGATGGGCTTCTGGTTGACCGCCAGCAGGGCGGTCCGCGCGGCCGGCAGGTCCTGCGCGAAGTGCTCGCCGAAGTTGCGGGTGCTCATCCACAGGTAGCCGTGCGAATCGGGCTCGATGCCGGCCAGGCCCGGCGGCGGCGGGATGTCCTTGTTGGCGAGCATGTCGTTCACCGACTCGCCGTCGCCCGGCGCGAAGGCCGCCACGTAGACCAGGCCGGCCACCTTCTCCTGCCGGCCCACCTCGGTGATGACCGCACCCCCCCACGAATGCGCCACCAGCAGCACCTTCCCCGGTTGCCGGTCGATGGCCCGTTGCGTCGCGGCCGCGTCGTCGGCCAATGCGCTGAGCGGGTTCTGTACGGTCACCACCGTCAGCCCCTTCGCCTGCAGCAGGGGCACGACGTCGTTCCAGCTGGAACCATCGGCCCACGCGCCGTGGACCAGGATCACGCTGACCTGCTTGTTGTCGGCCGCTGCCGCCGTGGCCGGCGCGGCGGCCACGACACCGGGGCTCAGCCAGGCACCGAGCGCGAGGCTGGAGGCGGCTGTCAGCGCGGTCATCTTGGGAAACAGTGAAGTCGTCATGGCAGTTCCGATCTGCAGTTGTGGAAGGCCCACTGTCGTCGGATGCCTTCGCTTTCGCATTGGCCCAAGGTGGGGTGCGGTGGTGGCCGCAGGTGCGTTGTGGGCGCGTGCCGCGGCCGGGAGACTGTGGGCTCGCAACCCGTCAACCCGTCCTCGAAGGAGAGATCCCATGACCCTCACTGCCAAGCCCGCCGCGGGCTCGCGGCTGCTCACCCCGACCGATCACACGCTGGTGTTGATCGACTTCCAGCCGCAGATGGCATTCGCCACCCAGTCCATCGACGGCGTGAGCCTGCGCAACAACGCCCGCATCGCGGCGCGTGCGGCCGCAGGCTTCAAGGTGCCGACCCTCCTGACCACCGTGGCGGCGAAGAGCTTCTCGGGGCCGATGTTCGACGAGGTCATCGAGGCCTTTCCCGACCAGGAGATGCTCGATCGCACCACGATGAACTGCTGGGAAGACGCGAACGTCATCCGTGTCGTCAACGCGATCGGAAAGCCGCGCGTGGTGCTGGCCGGCCTCTGGACCTCGGTGTGCATCGTCGGGCCGGCGCTGTCGGCGATCGAGCAGGGCTTCGAGGTCTTCGTGCTCACCGATGCCTGCGGTGACGTGACGGCCGAAGCCCACGAGCGCGCGGTGCAACGCATGGTGCAGGCCGGCGCGCAGCCGATGACCGCGCTGCAGTACCTGCTCGAGCTGCAGCGCGACTGGGGGCGCGGCGAGACCTACGACCTGACCACCGGCATCGCCCGGCAGCTGGCCGGCGGCTACGGCGTGGGCATCGCCTACGCCAAGGCGATGTTCGGCGCCACCGAAGGCTGATGCACCCCGATCGACCCCTCCACTGAAGGACACACCATGAAATCCTCTGTCAGCGCCAAGCGCTTCGCCTCCTCCCTGCTGCTGGCGCTTGCAGCGCACGGCGCCCAGGCCAACACCGCTGCCGCGAGCGAACCGTCGAACTCCGTCAGCACCGCGGCCGTCAGCTACCGCACGGTCAAGGTCGACGGCGTGAACGTCTTCTACCGCGAAGCCGGTCCGAAGAACGCGCCGGTCTTGCTGCTGCTGCACGGGTTCCCCACCTCGTCGCAGATGTTCCGCAATCTGATCCCGCGGCTGGCCGACAAGTACCGCGTGATCGCGCCCGACTACCCCGGCTACGGCCAGAGCGACATGCCGGCGATGGACAAGTTCGACTACAGCTTCGACAACCTCGCCCGCGTGATCGACAAGTTCACCGAGGCGGTCGATGCGAAGAAGTTCGCCCTCTATGTGCAGGATTACGGCGCGCCCATCGGCTTTCGCATCGCGGCGGCCCATCCCGAGCGCATCACCGCGATCGTGGTGCAGAACGGCAATGCCTACAACGAAGGCATCGACAACGAGTTCTGGGTACCCGCCAAGGTGTACTGGGCAGACAAGTCCGAAGCGAACGGCGCCAAGCTGCGGCCGCTGTTCGAGATCGGTGCGACGAAGTGGCAGTACACGGAAGGCATCCGCGACGTGAGCCACATCAGCCCGGATGCCTGGACGGTCGACCAGGCCCGCATGGACCGCCCCGGCAACAAGGACATCCAACTGGAAATGTTCTACAGCTATGGCACGAACCCGCCGCTGTACCCCGGCTGGCAGGCCTACTTCCGCAAGCACCAGCCGCCGATGCTGATCGTCTGGGGCAAGAACGACAAGATCTTCCCGCCTGCCGGCGCGCACCCCTACCTTCGCGACCTTCCGAAGGCCGAGCTGCACCTGCTGGACACCGGGCACTTCGCGCTCGAGGAGGACAGCGAGACGGTCGGCCGGCTGATGCGCTCGTTCCTGCAGCGCAACGTCAAGGCTGGCAAGTGATGGCAGGGCAGCGGCACTCGGCCAGCAGGCGGGCCGCTGCCCTCAGGTCACGCGTCGCGAACCCTTCGGAAAATTCGTCGACGATGGGCGACAGCATCCGGCGTGCGTCGTCCGTTCTCGCCCCCCCGGCGCACCAGAGCCCTGCGAGGTCGGTGGCCGCGCGCAACCGCCATGACAGCGCGCCGACTTTCCGGGCCGACGCCATCGACTGGCCGAGCAGGACTTCCGCGTCGCGGTTGCGTCCCTGGGCCACGCGGAGGGACGCCTGGATGCGAAGGACCTCGGGCAGGCACCAGCTTTCGTCGTGCGCATGCGCGATGTCGAGTGCGTTGCGGATCGTCGATTCGGCTTCGCCGAGACGGGCGTGACGCACGAGCGCGTCCGCCAGGACGCTGAGGTAGTACGGCATCCGCGCCAGGTGGTTGATGCTGCGAAACTCCTCGACGGCCTGCTGCAGGGCCGCCACCGCGTCGCACGAGGTGTCGCCCCTCGTGTGTGCCAGCRCGGCCCGGTAGAAGCTGGCGACAGGGCGCCGGGCGGCGAGGCCATGTCGCGTGACGTGCTCTTCCAGCATCGCGACATGGCGGTCACAGGCGTCGACGTGCCCGCTCCAGTAGAGGACCGGGCAGATATACGACAGCAAGTTGTTGAGCGAGAGGTGATGCCCGAGCCCGCGTGCGCTTTCCAGCGCGGCTTGTGCCGTGCGCACGGCCGTGTCGGCGCGGCCCGTCAGCCACTGCACCTGCCCCAGCACCCCGCCCGCGAGGACGATGGGATCGGAGAGGTATCGGATGTCGTACGAGCCGAAATAACGCTGGTCGCGCGCGTGGAGGACTTCGAGCCGCCGCCCGGCGGCGTGCAGGCGTCCGAGAAAGAGCTCGGCGATGGCCRTGTGCACGTCGGCCTCGGGCAGGATGGAGGGATCGTTCTTCGCGGCGACCGCCCCGAAGTCGTCGAGCGTGCGCAGCGCTGCAGCGTGCTCGCCCGTGAACAGCTCGTAGATGCCGATCATCATGAGGCAGCGAAGGTGGTAGTCGATGTCGCCGATCCGCACCGCGATCTCCAGCGCGCGGCGCAAGGCTGTCATCGCCCGGGGCTTGAGCCCGCGCGTGAACACGGTGGCGCCGCCGAGCCACAGCTTGAGCTTCATCTCGAAAGCCGTTCCGGCGAGGTCCGCGGCCTCGAGTTCGTCGACCGCCTGCGACACATGGACGCCGCTCTCCTCGGTCAGCGAGAAATGATTCCACAGCAGCAGCCCGGCGACCGTCAGCCGGATCCGCAGCGATCGATTCGCCGCATCGCGGCCGGTCCAGGCCAGCGCAGCGCGCAGGTCGTCGATGACGCGCCCGTAGGCACGCCCCCATTCCGTCGCCGGGCGCCGGGCCCACTCGCCTGCGGCGCGCTCGAGCGTCGCGCACAGGTGTTCCGCGTGGCGTTGGCGGACCACCGGATCCTCGTCGCCGGCTCGCAGGCGTTCGAGGGCATAGGTTCGCGTGGTCTCGAGCAGGCGGTAGGCGATGCCATCGGCATCGAGGTCCGTGGCCAGCAGCGACTTCGCGGCCAGCTGCCCCAGGATGTCTGCCGCTTCCGTGGGAGCGCGGTCTGCCACAGCCGCAGCCCCGGCGGCGTCGAACACGCCCGCGAACACGGACACGGAGCGCAGCACCGCGGCCTCGCCGGGCGGCAGCAGGCTGTAGCTCCAATCGAGCGTCGCCGTCAGCGTGCGGTGTCGCTCCGGTCCCGCCCGGCGCCCGATCAGCAGGCGGAACCGGTCGTCTAGCTGCTGCAGCAGATCGCGCACGCTGAACGCATCGATGCGCGTCGCGGCGAACTCAATAGCGAGCGCGAGCCCGTCGAGACGGCGGCAGATCTCCGCGACGATTGGCGCATCGGCATCGTTGAGCCGGAACGACTCGAGCCTGTCGGTGGCGCGGTCCACGAAGAGCTGGATGGCGGGAAACGTGAGCGCCTCGTCGGCATTCAACCGGGGTGAGGGCAGGGGCGCACCGAGCCCGGGCAGCCTGCGCACCCGTTCTCCCTTCACCAGCAGCGGCTCGCGGCTCGTGACGAGGATCTTCACGCCGGCCGCCGTTGCCATGATCCGGTCGACACAGGAGGCGGCGATATCGATGATGTGCTCGCAGTTGTCGATCACGAGCAGCATCGAACGGTCGCGCAGGTACTCGCAGAGCGGGATCAGCATGCTCTCGGAATGCGCGGTCAGGCCGATCGCCGTCGCGATGGCATGGGGTGCCAGGGCCGGGTCCTTGAGCATCGCCAGGTCGATCAGCCAGACGCCGTCGCTGAACGATCCGAGCACCTGTTCGGCCACGGCGAGCGCCACAGTGGTCTTGCCGATGCCGCCAGCGCCGACGATGGACACGAGACGCGATCCTTCGAGTTCGAGCCGGATGGCATCGATCGCCTCCGCCCGGCCGAAGATGCGCGTCGTGGCGGTCGGCAGGTTGTGGCCGCGCCGGTCCGTCGCCGCGGGGGCCGGCATGAAGCCGGGTGCTCCGTTGGCCTGGACGGGGGCGACGAACCGGTAGCCTCGGCCGGTCACCGTCGCGATGTACGTGGCCATGCCCACGCCGTCGCCGATCGCGCGCCGCAGGGCCGCCATGTTGACCTTCAGGTTGCCCTCGTCGACGACGACGTCCGGCCAGGCACGCGCCATCAGCTCGCGCTTGCCGACCAGTTCGCCCGGGCGCTCGACCAGCGCCGTGAGGATGTCCAGCGCACGGCCCCCGAGGCGGACCGGTGCATCGCCCTGCAGCAGCAGTTGGCGTTCGGGAATGAGCACGAAAGGTCCGAACGCAAAGGAACGTGCAGCCCGCCAGGTCGGTTCAGAGATCACGGAACTGATGCGGTTCGTGCAGGCCATGCGTGGCTCCTTGCGGCGCGGGGGATTGAACGATAGGTCTTCCATCGCTGCGGCAGAACCCCAATTCGTTTCACCCGCCGTTCACTCGATCGTGTGAACGCGGCGGCTCGCGCGGGTCGAACAGGCGATCGAGTTGTTGCCTCAGCACGTCTTCGGCGCGGTCCAGCACCTGGGCGAGTGCAGCGCGCGCCGGGTCGTCCGAGGCCATCCGATCGGTCGCCGCCTGGAAGCGCAGGATCAGGCCTTGGGTGCTTTGCACCAGGGTGTCATGGAGTTCGTGCGCCAAGTGATCGCGCTCGGCCATGCGTTGCTCATGAAGGCGGCGCATTCTCGTGGCGACCTGGCGCACGCGGAGCCAGGCGACGCACCAGATCAGCGCGCCGGCACCGGCCACGCAAACGACGAAGAACCAACCCGTCTGGACGCAGCTCGGCGGGATGAAGAAGTCGAGCGTCACGCGAAAGAGTCAACGCGACGCCGGCAACCCTGCGAGGTGGTGGTGGATCTGCGCGACCGCCGCAGCGCCCTCGCCGATGGCGCCACCCACGCGCTTGACCGAGCCGGAGCGCACGTCGCCGACGGCGAACACCCCCGGCACGCTGGTTTCCAGCGCCGCGGCCTTCCAGCCCGAGGGATCGGCCGCGACGCCGGCGCCCGTCAGCACGAAGCCTTGCGGATCGACGCCGACGCTRCACCCGCCAAGCCAGTGCGTCTCGGGCTCGGCCCCGACGAACAGGAAGACGTTGCGCAGCGGGCGATGCTCCTGCGATGCCGTCCGGCGGTCGGTCCAGGTCACCCCTTCCAGCCCGCTCATCGGCTCGCCATGCAACTCGACGATCTCGGTGTGCGGGCGCAGCTCGATGTTGGCCGCCGCGCCGATGCGATCGATCAGGTAGCGCGACATGGTGGACCGCAGGCTCGGTCCGCGCACCAGCACGTGCACTTTCGAGGCGTGCTGCGACAGGAAGACGGCGGCCTGGCCTGCCGAATTGCCGCCCCCCACGACCACCACTTCGGTTCGCGCACACAGCGTGGCCTCGAGTGCCGAGGCCCAGTACCAGATGCCACGGCCTTCAAAGGCGGACAGTCGTTCCACCTCCAGGCGGCGGTAGTGCGCGCCGCTGGCGATGACCACCGTGCGCGCACGCAGGCGCCGGCCATCGGCGAGGTGCAGCCCGAGTTCACGCTCCGGCCCCGCACGAGCGCAGTCCAGCGACTGCACCTCGGCCGGGATCAGCAACTCGGCACCGAACTTCTCGGCCTGCACGCTGGCGCGCCCGGTCAGTGCGGCGCCGGAAATGCCTGTCGGAAACCCGAGGTAGTTCTCGATGCGCGCGCTGGCACCGGCCTGCCCGCCATAGGCGCGCCGGTCCAGCACGACGACGCGCAGGCCTTCGGAGGCGGCGTAGACGGCCGTCGACAGCCCGGCCGGGCCGGCACCGACGATCGCCACGTCGAAGATCTCTTTGCGCTCGGCGCTGTCGACCATGCCGATGCAGCGCGCCAGCGTCGCTTCGGTGGGGTTCACCAGCACGGCGCCGTCCGGGCACACGACCACCGGCTCGCCGGGGGCGGCGCCGTACTGCTCGATCAGCGCCGCCGCGCGGTCGTCATCGCGTGCATCGATGACCCGGAACGGCTCGCCGTTGCTGTGCAGGAAGCCCTCGAGCCGCAGCAGGCCGGCCGAGTTCGGATGGCCGATCAGCACGGGCCCGCTGGCGCCCTGTTCGATCAGCGCCACGCGTCGCAGGATGAGCGCGCGGATCAGGCGCTCGCCCAGGTCGGCCTCGGCGATCATCAGCGAGCGCACCTGTCCGGGCGGCAGCAGCAAGGCCTCGACATCTTCCCGGGCCACGGCGTCGACCAGAGAAGGCTTGCCGGTCATCGTCGCCAGTTCACCCGAGAAGTTGCCCGGCCCGTGCTCGACGACAGGCGTCTCGCGCCCCATGCCATCGCGCTGGAGGACGGCCACCAGCCCCTTCACGACGACGAACAGCCCCGGCCCCGGCGTGCCGGCGCTGACGATGCGGGTGCCGGCCGGATAGGCCTGCAGCGTGCCGAAGCGTCGCATCCGATCGATGTCGGCTTCGCTCAAGCGAGGGAATGCCTGGTGGCGGCGACTCGAGAGGACATCGGAAGCAGGGCTCGGGTTCATGGCATCGGTCTCTGTGTTGACTCGGCATCCCATGGTCGTGCACGAGCCGAGGCGGCACAAGTAAAGCGCGGTAAATCGCCGTGGGCCTCACCCCGTCGCGTCCGCATTCGCCGCGCGCAGCGGATCGGACACCTCCAGCCAGTCCAGGTCGTTCTCCAGGCTGTGGAAGGCGTCGTCGCCGATCTCGCCGGCCTCGCGCATCGCGAGCAGCGCGTGGCGGGCGGCCTGCAGCGCGGCGCGGTAGCGGTCGTCGTATTCCGCACCAAAGGCGGCGAACGGGCTCTCGCTGCCGTGCAACGGCCGGCCCAGGTGCATCTTCAGGTTCTTGCGCACCAGATCCAGCGCCGCGGACGGCGCCTGCGGCAACTGCGCGAAGGCCGCTTCCAGCACGCGCTGGCGGGCGGCATGCTCCTCGTGCGCGACGGGGTCGCCGTCACGCAGCTTGAGCGCGCGCAGCAGCGGCTTCAGCGTCAGCCCCTGGATCAGCAGCGTGCCCAGCACCACGAGAAAGGCCGTCAGCACGATCAGGTCGCGGGCCGGAAAGCCCTCGGGCAGCGCGAGCGCCGCGGCCAGCGTGACGATGCCGCGCATGCCCGCCCACGAGATCACCAGCCCGCTGCCCACGCTGGGCCGCAGCATCGGCCGCGGCGGGTGGAAGCCGTGGCGCCGGTCGCGCCAGCGCACCACCGCGTTGAAGCTCATGTGCCACGCGATGCGCACGACGATGACGGTGGCCAGCACCGCGGCCGCCACCCCGAAGTACTGCTCGCGCGCCGCCGGCGCCAGCTCGACCAGGATCGGGCGGACCTGCAGCCCGATGAAGATGAACGCGAAGATGTTCAGCGCGAACACGACGGTGGCCCACACCGCGTTGGTGGGGATGCGGATGCGCGCCGGGATGCGCGCCGGCGCCATTCTCGCCAGCGTCATCGCGAAGCAGACGGTGGTCAGCACGCCGGAGAGCCCGACGTGCTCGGCCACCTGCCACACGGTGAAGGTGCCGACGAACTGCAGGACGAKGGCCGTCGGGATGTGCTGCACCTTTTCGAAAAGACGCTGGGCGAGCCAGCCCAGCGCCGGCCCCGCGACCAGGCTGCCCAGCACGGCCAGCAGGAAGGTCGGCGCCACCGCCTGCACCGAGAAGCCGCCGGCGGCGACCGCGCCGACCGCGAGGCGGTAGATCAGCAGCGCGCTGGCATCGTTCAGCAGGCTCTCGCCTTCGAGGATGCCGAGGATGCGCTGCGGCGGGCGCAGCGGGCGCAGCACGGCCGTGGCCGCGACCGCGTCGGGCGGGGCGACGATCGCGCCCAGCGCCACCGCGGCGGCCCACGGCAGGCTCGGCACGAGCGCATGGGCCACGACGGCCACCGCGGCCGTGGTCAGGCCGACGGCGACGATCACCAGGCCGGCGAGCGGCGCCCAGTTGTCGCGAAGATCCCGCAGCGAGGCGTCGTAGCCGGCATCGACCAGGATCGGCGCGACGAACAGCGCGAGCACCAGGTCGGGCGGCAGGCTCAGCTGCGGCGCGCCCGGAATCAGGGCCAGCAGCGCGCCGCCGATGGCGAGGAAGACCGGGTACGGCGCGCCTGCGCGGCGAGCCGCCGCCGCCAGCGCCACGGCCGCCACGAAGAGGATCAGGATCTGTTCGAGTTCGCGCACCGGCGCAGTATGGAGCAGGCGTGCTGCCTTGCCTGCGTCACGTCGGGGTCGTGAAGGCGACCAGGTCATGTGTGACGTTGTTGACGGCGCCGAACGGGATGCCGCCGCCATCAGGACTTGATCAAGACCTCGGGCGCGACGGCTGGTGCAATGCCCCATGCGCTCTCAAACTCAACCAACCGACGCCCACCGTCCACGCCCCCATCGCCTGATCGCCGCCGGCGCGATGGCCTTGCTGGGAACCTCCGCTGCCAGCGCCGCACCGCAGACCGCGGCGGCGAGTGCGATCTCGGCCGGCGACACCGCGTGGATGCTGGCCAGCACGGCGCTCGTCCTGATGATGACGCTGCCGGGCCTGGCCTTCTTCTATGGCGGGCTGGTGCGCAAGAAGAACATCCTGGGCACGATGACGCAGGTGTTCATCGTGGCCGCGGTCACCAGCGTGCTGTGGTTCCTGGCGGGCTACACGATCGCTTTCGGCTCGGGGTCGCCGTGGGCGGGCTTCTTCGGCAACGGCTTCAGCCTCGAGTTCATGCCGCTGGGCGACCGGGTCCCCGTGCACGCGATGGCTCCGCAGATCCCTGCGCCGGCGTTCGCGCTGTTCGAGGCCGCCTTTGCGATCATCACCGCGGCGCTGATCGTCGGCTCGTTCGCCGAGCGGGTGAAATTCAGCATCGCCGCGATGTTCTGCGGCCTGTGGTCGCTGGCCGTCTATGCGCCGGTGGCGCACTGGGTGTGGCACCCCGAGGGCTGGCTGTACGACCTGGGCGTGCGCGACTTCGCCGGCGGCATGGTCGTGCACGTCAGCGCCGGTGCGGCGGGCC
>NZ_JBFUCB010000150.1:0-11059 GCF_056405435.1 Rhizobacter sp. P1_G5
AAATGGCAAAAGGCAAATTCGAGCGGACCAAGCCGCACGTGAACGTTGGGACGATCGGTCACGTGGACCATGGCAAGACGACGCTGACGGCGGCGATCACGACGGTGCTGTCGGCGAAGTTCGGTGGTGAAGCSAAGGCGTACGACCAGATCGACGCGGCGCCGGAAGAGAAGGCRCGCGGCATCACGATCAACACGGCGCACGTCGAGTACGAGACGGCGAACCGCCACTACGCACACGTCGACTGCCCGGGGCACGCCGACTACGTGAAGAACATGATCACSGGTGCGGCGCAGATGGACGGCGCGATCCTGGTGGTGTCGGCCGCTGACGGCCCGATGCCGCAGACGCGCGAGCACATCCTGCTGGCCCGCCAGGTGGGCGTGCCGTACATCATCGTGTTCATGAACAAGTGCGACATGGTCGATGACGCCGAGCTGCTGGAGCTCGTCGAGATGGARGTTCGCGAACTGCTGGACAAGTACGACTTCCCGGGCGACAAGACGCCGATCATCCACGGCAGCGCGAAGCTGGCGATGGAAGGCGACAAGGGCGAGCTGGGCGAAGGCGCGATCTTCAAGCTGGCCGATGCGCTGGACAGCTACATCCCGACGCCGGAGCGYGCGATCGACGGCGCGTTCCTGATGCCGGTGGAAGACGTGTTCTCGATCTCGGGTCGCGGCACGGTGGTGACGGGCCGGATCGAGCGCGGCGTGGTGAAGGTCGGCGAAGAAATCGAGATCGTGGGCATTGCYGCGACGCAGAAGACGACCTGCACGGGCGTGGAGATGTTCCGCAAGCTGCTGGACCAAGGCCAGGCGGGCGACAACGTCGGCATCCTGCTGCGCGGCACGAAGCGTGAAGACGTGCAGCGCGGCCAGGTGCTGTGCAAGCCGGGCAGCATCAAGCCGCACACGCACTTCACSGCTGAGGTGTACGTGCTGAGCAAGGAAGAAGGCGGCCGCCACACGCCGTTCTTCAACAACTACCGGCCGCAGTTCTACTTCCGCACGACGGACGTGACGGGCGCGGTGGAGCTGCCGAAGGACAAGGAAATGGTGATGCCTGGCGACAACGTGAGCATCACGGTGAAGCTGATCGCCCCGATCGCGATGGAAGAAGGCCTGCGCTTCGCCATCCGTGAAGGCGGCCGCACCGTCGGCGCCGGCGTCGTCGCCAAGATCCTCGAGTAATTTGCGTTTGAAGGCCACAGGGGTATAGCTCAACTGGCAGAGCGCTGGTCTCCAAAACCAGAGGTTGGGGGTTCGATTCCCTCTGCCCCTGCCAATCGGTGAAGTTGGTGGGGTTGAGATTGGTGGCCCAAGCAGCCCGCACGGCGACGAAAAGTCCCGGCGGGCTTTGCTGCTGAAAAGCGGCACATGTTTTTTGAAGAGCGAAATGTCGAATCCACAAGTCGAAACCGTCTCCACGGGCACTGACAAGGCCAAGCTCGCCGCCTCCGGCGTGCTGGTGATCGTGGCCTTGGCGGCGTTCTATGCGCTCGGCAAGCAGGATCTCTGGCTGCGCGTCGGCGCCCTGGTGCTGCTGCTGGTGGCTGCCGTCGGGCTGTTCTTCACGTCCGAAAGCGGCAAGCAGCTGATCGCCTTCGGGCAGGATTCGTCGCGCGAAGTCCGCAAGGTCGTCTGGCCGAGCCGCAAGGAAGCGACCCAGATGACGCTGTACGTCTTCGCCTTCGTGGTCGTGATGGCGCTGTTCCTGTGGTTCACCGACAAGACGCTCGAATGGGTGCTGTACGACCTGATCCTGGGCTGGAAGCGTTGAGGACATCCTGATGAGTGAACAACAGCCCAACGAGCAAACCGCCGCCGAAGCCGTGCCCGCGCCCCTGGCGCCGGCCGGCAACAAGCGCTGGTACGTGGTGCATGCCTATTCGGGCATGGAGAAGGCCGTCGAGCGCAACCTGCGCGAGCGCATCGACCGCGCCGGCATGCAGGACAAGTTCGGCCGCATCCTGGTGCCGATGGAAGAGGTCGTCGAGCTGAAGAACGGCAAGAAGGCCGTGACCGAGCGCCGCTTCTTCCCGGGCTACGTGCTGGTCGAGATGGAAATGGCCGACGACACCTGGCACCTGGTGAAGCACACCAGCAAGGTCACCGGCTTCGTCGGCGGTGCGAAGAACCGCCCGGCGCCGATCTCCGAAGCTGAGGTGATGAAGATCGTCACCCAGATGCAGGAAGGCGTCGAGAAGCCGCGCCCGAAGGTCGAGTGGGAAGTGGGCGAACTGGTGCGCGTCAAGGAAGGCCCGTTCACCGACTTCAACGGCGCGATCGAGGACGTCAACTACGACAAGTCCAAGGTGCGCGTCTCGGTCACGATCTTCGGCCGCGCCACGCCGGTCGAGCTCGACTTCTCGCAGGTCGAGAAGGTCTGACGGCCTGAAGAATTCGGGCCCGGATGGCGGCCCGGCAAGGCAACTTGCAAAGGCCATCCCGTTGATGCCGGTGACGAGACACCGGTACGAGGAGCAAGGGTAACCAGCCCCTTGCGTTGGCACTCAAGGCCCGTCTGCCAAGGCAGGCCTCTCTGGAGAAATCATGGCAAAGAAGATTGTCGGCTTCATCAAGCTGCAAGTRCCRGCYGGYAAGGCCAACCCGTCGCCCCCGATCGGCCCGGCCCTCGGCCAGCGCGGCCTGAACATCATGGAGTTCTGCAAGGCGTTCAACGCGCAGACCCAGGGGCTGGAACCCGGCCTGATGCTGCCGGTCGTGATCACCGCGTTCGCGGACAAGTCCTTCACGTTCATCATGAAGTCGCCCCCGGCGACCGTGCTGATCAAGAAGGCGATCAAGCTCGACAAGGGCTCGGCCAAGCCGCACACCGACAAGGTCGGCAAGATCACCCGTGCCCAGCTCGAAGAGATCGCGAAGACCAAGGTCAAGGATCTGACGGCAGCCAACATGGATGCCGCCGTTCGCACGATCGCAGGCACCGCCCGCTCGATGGGCGTGACCACTGAAGGAGTCTGAGCATGGCCAAGCTGACCAAACGCCAAAAGGCCGTCGCCGGCAAGGTTGACAGCACCAAGCTGTACGCCATCGACAACGCGCTGGCCATCGTCAAGGAATGCGCGACCGCCAAGTTCGATGAATCCATCGATGTGGCCGTGCAACTCGGCATCGACGCCAAGAAGTCCGACCAGGTCGTTCGTGGCGCCGTCGTGCTGCCCAACGGCACCGGCAAGACCAAGCGTGTCGCGGTGTTCGCGCAAGGYGCCAAGGCTGAAGAAGCCCGWGCCGCCGGCGCMGACATCGTCGGCATGGACGACCTCGCCGAACAGGTGAAGGCCGGCAACCTGAACTTCGACGTCGTGATCGCCTCGCCGGACACGATGCGGATCGTCGGTACGCTGGGCCAGATCCTCGGCCCGCGCGGCCTGATGCCGAACCCGAAGGTCGGCACCGTGACGCCCGACGTGGCCACCGCGGTGAAGAACGCGAAGGCCGGCCAGGTGCAGTTCCGCGTCGACAAGGCCGGTATCGTCCACAGCACCATCGGCCGTCGCTCGTTCGACGCCGACAAGCTGGTGGGTAACCTGCGCGCGCTGATCGAGGCCCTGAACAAGGCCAAGCCGGCATCGAGCAAGGGCATCTACCTGCGCAAGGTGGCGGTGTCGTCGACGATGGGCGTCGGCGCCCGCGTCGATGTCGCTTCGATCAACGCGTCCGCAGTGGCCGCCTGATCCGATCCGACAGATAAGAAATCGAGGGTCGGCACGAGTCTGGTGCCGGTCCGATGAATTGGTGGGCTGGTCCGGTGAAAGCCGGGCCAGGTCATCCAAGACCGCAGGCGTGGCCCCCGGGCCGCTTAATCGACGAGACGGTGGCGACACCCGATCCGAAGCCCGCGCAGATGGCGATCCCACTGGCAAGGAACCCTGGTTCCAAGGCAGAGGTCGCTGAATCGTGGTGTGTCCTGATGCTTCATGCGGACGGACACGATGTGTGAGGAGCAGACCTTGAGTCTCAATCGCAACGAGAAAGCAGCCGTGGTGACGGATGTGGCCGCGCAAGTCGCGCGTTCACAGACGTTGGCGCTGGCCGAGTACCGTGGCCTCACCGTGGCTCACCTTGACACCCTGCGCAAGCAGGCGCGCGACAAGGGCGTGTACCTTCACGTGCTGAAGAACACCCTGGCTCGCCGTGCCGTTGCCGGTACGTCGTTCGAGGTGGCTGCGGAAAGCTTCGTCGGCCCGCTGATCTACGGTTTTTCCGAGGACCCCGTTGCCGCGGCCAAAGTCATCGCCGACTTTGCCAAGGGCAACGACAAGCTCGTCATCAAGGCTGGTGCGTACGCCGGCAAGGTCCTGAACGCCGACGGCGTGAAGGCCCTGGCCAGCATTCCCAGCAAGGAAGTGCTGCTGTCGCAGCTGGCCGGCCTGCTCATGGCACCGGTGCAGCGCACGGCCGCCGTCCTGGCCGCCCTGGCCAAGCAACGTGGCGAAGGTGCTGCAGAAGCAGCCCCCGCCGCCGAAGCTGTCCCGGCCTGAAGACGACCCTCTCAACCTTTACCTGATATCTAGGAACCAAAATGGCATTCGATAAAGACGCATTYYTGACCKCGCTGGAYAGCATGWCGGTSMTSGAACTCAACGAMCTGGTSAARKCCATCGAAGAGAARTTCGGCGTGACCGCCGCTTCCATGGCCACCGGCGGTGGCGGCGGTGGCGGCGGCGCTGCTGCTGCTGTCGTTGAAGAAAAGACCGAATTCAACGTCGTGCTGCTCGAAGCCGGCGCGAACAAGGTGTCGGTCATCAAGGCCGTGCGCGAACTGACGGGCCTGGGCCTGAAGGAAGCCAAGGACCTGGTCGACGGCGCTCCGAAGCCCGTCAAGGAAGCCATCCCCAAGGCCGACGCCGAAGCCGCAGTCAAGAAGCTGGTCGAAGCTGGCGCCAAGGCCGAAATCAAGTAATTCGGCTTGTCAGCACGGGGCTGGGTGCCGGTTTTCGGCCCCAGCCTTTTGCGCTTCAGGGGTTTGTCCCCCTGAGGACACCTGAAAGGGCGGGAACGACGACAATGTCGATCCTCCCCTCCTTTTCAAGTGTTCTCTGATCCGACTGCAGAGAACGGGTTTGGTCGGACTCCGGTGCAATGCCGGGGTTGTCCGCCAGCGGTTGGTAGTGGCCAGCCACCAAGCGTCGAACGCAATGTTCGAAAGACAGTCGCCGACGGGAGCAGGCCTGGGCCCGGCTCTGTTCCCCGATACGGAGTGAGAAATCACATATGGCGCAGCACGCAACCCCCTACAGCTACACCGAGCGCAAGCGGATTCGCAAGAGCTTCGGCAAGCGCGAGAGTGTCCTCAACGTTCCCTATCTGCTGACGATGCAGAAGGAGTCGTACGTCGCCTTCCTCCAGAAGGACGTCGCTCCGCAGAAACGCAAGCCTGAAGGCCTGCAGGCCGCTTTCCTCTCCGCTTTCCCGATCGTGTCGCACAACGGGTTCGTGGAGATGAAGTTCATCGAGTWCAACATGGCCAAGCCCGCGTTCGACACGCGGGAGTGCCAGCAGCGCGGGCTGACCTACGCCGCCGCGGTGCGTGCCAAGCTGCAGATGATCATCTATGACCGCGAGTCGCCGCAGGCGAAGACGGTCAAGGAAATCAAGGAACAAGAGGTCTACATGGGCGAAGTGCCGCTCATGACCGACTACGGTTCGTTCATCGTGAACGGCACCGAGCGCGTGATCGTCTCGCAGCTGCACCGCTCGCCGGGCGTGTTCTTCGAGCACGACAAGGGCAAGACCCACAGCTCGGGCAAGCTGCTGTTCAGCGCCCGCATCATTCCGTACCGCGGCTCCTGGCTCGATTTCGAGTTCGACCCGAAGGACATCCTGTACTTCCGCGTCGACCGCCGCCGCAAGATGCCGGTGACGATCCTGCTGAAGGCCATCGGCCTGAACCCGGAATCGATCCTCGCGAACTTCTTCGTGTTCGACAACTTCCGCCTGATGGACTCCGGTGCCCAGATGGAGTTCGTCGCCGACCGCCTGCGCGGCGAAGTGGCCCGCTTCGACATCACCGACAAGAACGGCAGCGTCGTCGTCGAGAAGGACAAGCGCATCACCGCGCGCCACACGCGCCAGATCGAGCAGAGCGAGACGCAGTTCATCAGCGTGCCGGAAGACTTCCTGGTCGGCCGCGTGCTGGCCCGCAACATGGTCGACCCGGACACCGGCGAGATCATCGCGAAGGCGAACGACGAGCTGACCGACTCGCTGCTGAAGAAGCTGCGCAGCGCCGGTGTGAAGGAGATGCAGTGCCTCTACACCAACGAGCTGGACGAAGGCGCCTACATCTCGCAGACGCTGGCCGCCGATGAAACGGCCGACCAGCTGGCTGCGCGCGTCGCGATCTACCGCATGATGCGCCCCGGCGAGCCGCCGACCGAAGACGCCGTCGAGGCGCTCTTCAACCGGCTGTTCTACAACGCCGACACGTACGACCTGTCGCGCGTGGGCCGCATGAAGTTCAACGCCCGCGTCGGCCGCGACGTGCCGGAAGGCCCGATGACGCTGTCGAACGACGACATCCTCGACGTCGTGAAGATCCTCGTCGAGCTGCGCAACGGCCGCGGCGAAGTCGATGACATCGACCACCTGGGCAACCGTCGCGTGCGCTGCGTGGGCGAGCTGGCCGAGAACCAGTACCGCTCGGGCCTCGCCCRCATCGAGAAGGCCGTCAAGGAACGCCTCGGCCAGGCCGAGACCGAAGCGCTGATGCCGCACGACCTGATCAACTCCAAGCCGATCTCCGCGGCGCTGAAGGAGTTCTTCGGTGCGTCGCAGCTGTCGCAGTTCATGGACCAGACCAACCCGCTGKCCGARATCACSCACAAGCGTCGCGTCTCGGCCCTGGGCCCGGGCGGCCTGACCCGCGAACGCGCCGGCTTCGAAGTSCGCGACGTGCACCCGACCCACTACGGCCGCGTSTGCCCGATYGARACGCCKGAAGGYCCGAACATCGGCCTGATCAACTCGCTGGCCCTGTACGCCCAGCTCAACGAGTACGGCTTCCTCGAGACGCCGTACCGTCGCGTGGCCGACGGCAAGGTGACGATGCAGATCGATTACCTGTCGGCCATCGAGGAAGGCAAGTACGTGATCGCGCAGGCCAACGCCTCGCTCGACGCCGACGGCAAGCTGATCGACGAGCTGGTCTCCGCGCGTGACAACGGCGAATCGATCCTGACCTCGCCGGAGCGCATCCAGTACATGGACGTGGCGCCGACGCAGATCGTCTCGGTGGCCGCCTCGCTGGTGCCGTTCCTCGAGCACGATGACGCGAACCGCGCGCTGATGGGCGCCAACATGCAGCGCCAGGCCGTGCCGACGCTGCGCCCCGAGAAGGCGCTGGTGGGTACCGGTGTCGAACGCGTCGCCGCGAAGGACTCGGGCACGGTCGTGGCCGCGCGCCGCGGCGGTGTCGTGGACTACGTCGACACCAACCGCATCGTGATCCGCGTCAACGACAACGAGACGGTGGCCGGTGAAGTCGGCGTCGACATCTACAACCTGATCAAGTACCAGCGTTCGAACCAGAACACGAACATCCACCAGCGTCCGATCGTCAAGCGCGGCGACAAGGTCGAAGCCGAGGACATCATTGCCGACGGCGCCTCGACCGACATCGGCGAGCTGGCGCTCGGCCAGAACATGCTGGTCGCGTTCATGCCCTGGAACGGCTACAACTTCGAAGACTCGATCCTGATCAGCGAACGCGTGATCGCCGACGACCGCTACACCTCGATCCACATCGAGGAACTGGTGGTGATGGCGCGCGACACCAAGCTGGGCTCGGAAGAAATCACGCGCGACATCCCGAACCTGAGCGAGCAGCAACTGGCTCGCCTGGACGAGTCGGGCATCGTCTACGTGGGCGCCGAGGTCAACCCGGGCGACACGCTGGTGGGCAAGGTCACGCCGAAGGGCGAGACCACGCTGACGCCGGAAGAGAAGCTGCTGCGCGCGATCTTCGGCGAGAAGGCCTCCGACGTGAAGGACACCTCGCTGCGCGTCGACCAGGGCACCAGCGGCACCGTCATCGACGTGCAGGTCTTCACCCGCGAAGGCATCCAGCGCGACAAGCGCGCGCAACAGATCATCGACGATGAACTGAAGCGCTACCGCCTCGACCTGAACGACCAGCTGCGCATCGTCGAGGCCGACGCGTTCGACCGGATCGAGAAGCTGCTGTCGGGCAAGATCGCCAACGGCGGCCCGCAGAAGATCGCCAAGGGCACCGCCATCGACAAGGCCTACCTGGCCAGCGTCGAGAAGTACCACTGGTTCGACATCCGCCCGGCGGACGACGACATCGCCAACCAGCTCGAGTCGATCAAGAACTCGCTGGAGCAGACGCGCCACAGCTTCGACCTCGCGTTCGAAGAGAAGCGCAAGAAGCTCACGCAGGGCGACGAGCTGCCGGCCGGCGTGCTGAAGATGGTGAAGGTGTACCTGGCCGTCAAGCGCCGCCTGCAACCCGGCGACAAGATGGCCGGCCGCCACGGCAACAAGGGCGTCGTGTCCAAGATCAACCCGATCGAGGACATGCCGCACATGGCCGACGGCACGCCGTGCGACATCGTGCTGAACCCGCTGGGCGTGCCGTCGCGGATGAACGTCGGGCAGGTGCTCGAGGTCCACCTGGGCTGGGCCGGCAAGGGCATCGGCCAGCGCATCGGCGACATGCTGCAGGCGCAATCCAAGGTGGCCGAGCTGCGCAAGTTCCTCGACGAGCTCTACAACAAGTCGGGCGGCAAGACCGAGCGCCTGGACCACCTGAGCGACGACGAGATCCTCGAGATGGCCGGCAACCTGAGCAAGGGCGTGCCGTTCGCGACGCCGGTGTTCGACGGTGCGGCCGAAGAGGAAATCCGCGGCATGCTGAAGCTGGCCTACCCGGACGAGATCGCCAAGGTCAAGGGCCTGACGGCCACGCGCACCCAGGCCACGCTGTACGACGGACGCACCGGCGACGCTTTCGAGCGTCCGGTCACGGTCGGCTACATGCACGTGCTGAAGCTGCACCACCTGGTCGACGACAAGATGCACGCCCGTTCCACCGGCCCGTACTCGCTGGTCACGCAGCAACCGCTGGGCGGCAAGGCCCAGTTCGGTGGCCAGCGCTTCGGCGAAATGGAAGTGTGGGCCCTGGAAGCCTACGGCGCGTCCTACGTGCTGCAGGAAATGCTGACCGTCAAGTCCGACGACGTGAACGGCCGCACCAAGGTGTACGAGTCCATCGTCAAGGGTGAGCACGCGATCGAGGCCGGCATGCCGGAGTCGTTCAACGTGCTGGTCAAGGAAATTCGTTCGCTCGGTATCGACATCGAGCTCGAGCGCAACTAAAGAAAAGGAAACAGAACATGAAGGGTTTGCTTGATCTGTTCCGCCAGTTCACCCCTGATGAGCATTTCGATGCCATCAAGATCGGGCTGGCTTCCCCCGAGAAAATTCGGTCGTGGTCGTTCGGCGAAGTGAAGAAGCCGGAGACCATCAACTACCGCACCTTCAAGCCGGAGCGCGATGGCCTGTTCTGCGCCAAGATCTTCGGCCCGATCAAGGACTACGAGTGCCTGTGCGGCAAGTACAAGCGCCTGAAGCACCGTGGCGTGATCTGCGAGAAGTGCGGCGTCGAAGTGACGCAGACCAAGGTTCGCCGTGACCGCATGGGCCACATCGACCTGGCGGCGCCGTGCGCGCACATCTGGTTCCTGAAGTCGCTGCCGTCGCGCCTGGGCCTGGTGCTCGACATGACGCTGCGCGACATCGAGCGCGTGCTGTACTTCGAAGCGTACGTGGTGGTCGACCCCGGCATGACCCCGCTGAAGAAGTTCAGCATCATGTCGGAAGACGACTACGACGCGAAGCGCACCGAGTTCGGCGACGAGTTCGTCGCGCTGATGGGCGCCGAAGGCGTGCAGAAGCTGCTGGCCGAGATGGACCTCGACGTCGAGATCGAGCGCCTGCGCGGCGACATGACCGGCTCCGAGCTGAAGGTCAAGAAGAATTCCAAGCGCCTGAAGGTGATGGAAGCCTTCAAGAAGTCGGGCATCAAGCCGCAGTGGATGGTGATGAACGTGCTGCCCGTGCTGCCGCCGGACCTGCGTCCGCTGGTGCCGCTGGACGGCGGGCGCTTCGCCACGTCCGACCTGAACGACCTCTACCGTCGCGTCATCAACCGCAACAACCGCCTGGCCCGCCTGCTCGAACTGAAGGCGCCGGAGATCATCGTGCGCAACGAGAAGCGCATGCTGCAGGAAGCGGTCGATTCGCTGCTGGACAACGGCCGTCGCGGCAAGGCGATGACCGGTGCCAACAAGCGCGCGCTGAAGTCGCTGGCCGACATGATCAAGGGCAAGAGCGGCCGCTTCCGCCAGAACCTGCTGGGCAAGCGCGTCGACTACTCGGGTCGTTCGGTCATCGTGGTCGGCCCGACGCTGAAGCTGCACCAGTGCGGCCTGCCGAAGCTGATGGCGCTCGAGCTGTTCAAGCCGTTCATCTTCTCGCGCCTGGAAGCCATGGGCATCGCCACCACCATCAAGGCGGCGAAGAAGGAAGTGGAATCGGGCACGCCGGTGGTGTGGGACATCCTTGAAGAAGTCATCAAGGAACACCCGGTGATGCTGAACCGCGCGCCGACGCTGCACCGCCTGGGCATCCAGGCGTTCGAGCCGGTGCTGATCGAAGGCAAGGCGATCCAGCTGCACCCGCTGGTGTGCGCTGCGTTCAACGCCGACTTCGACGGTGACCAGATGGCCGTCCACGTGCCGCTGTCGATCGAAGCGCAGATGGAAGCCCGCACGCTGATGCTGGCCTCCAACAACGTGCTGTTCCCGGCCAACGGCGAACCGTCGATCGTGCCGTCGCAGGACGTGGTGCTGGGCCTGTACTACGCGACCCGCGAGCGCATCAACGGCAAGGGCGAAGGCATCATCTTCTCCGACGTCGTCGAAGTGCAGCGCGCGCTGGACAACGCCGCAGTCGAAGTCACCGCGAAGATCAGCGTGCGCCTGACCGAGTGGACGAAGAACAAGGTGACC
>NZ_JBFUCB010000151.1:0-11016 GCF_056405435.1 Rhizobacter sp. P1_G5
GCACCCGCGGCGGCGGCGTGGCGGTCGCCAGGGCCGCCGGCAGGCGCGCCGCCACCAGCGGCAGGCGCACGACGAAGCGACAGCCGCTGCCCACGCCCTCGCTGTGCGCCTCGACCGTGCCGCCGTGCATCTCCACCAGCTGCTTCACCAGCGCCAGCCCGATGCCCAGCCCGCCCTGCGCCCGCGCGACCGAGCGGTCGACCTGCGCGAACATGTCGAACACCCGCGGCAGCATGTCGTGCGAGAGGCCGACGCCGGAGTCCTGCACCGAGATCACCGCCTCGCCGTTCTCCGGATCGGTGCGGCCTTCCTCGCGCCACGCGCCGAGTTCGATCGAGCCGCCCTCGGGCGTGTACTTCGCGGCGTTGTTCAGCAGGTTCGCGACGATCTGGCACAGCCGCGTGGTGTCGCCGTCGACGCACAGCTCGCCGGCCGGAGGCAGCTGCACGCGCAACTGGTGCCGGCCCGCGTCGACCAGCGGCCGGCTGGTCTCGACCGCCGTCTTCAGCACCTCGGCCAGGTCGACGCGCGTGCGGCGCAGTTCGAGCTTGCCCTGGCTGATGCGGCTCACGTCCAGCAGGTCGTCGACCAGGTGCACCATCTGCCCGAGCTGCCGCTCGATCACATCGCGCGCATGCGCCTGCGCCACCGGCCCCGGGCTGCGCTGCATGATCTCCAGCGCATTGCGGATCGGCGCCAGCGGGTTGCGCAGCTCGTGCGMCAGCGTCGCGAGGAACTCGTCCTTGCGGCGGTCGTTGTCGTGCAGCGCGGCCTCGGCCAGCTTGCGGTCGGTGATGTCGGCGACGATGCCCAGCAGCCGCCGGCTGCTGCTTCGGGCATCGCCCTCGATGCCATAGAACACGCCGTGCGCCTCGATCCAGTGCAGCGAGCCGTCGGGCCACAGCACGCGGGCCTCGAAGTGCAGGTCCTGCTGCGTCGCCTCGCTGGTCTGGAACAGCGCCGCGATGCGATCGCGGTCGGCCGGGTGCACATGCGACAACATCACCCGGCTGCCCCATTGGCCCACCGGCTCGTCATAGCCGAAGCAGCGGTCGTGGCGCAGCGAGGTGCGCGCGGTGTCGCTCGCGATGTCGAGTTCCCACTCGCCGATGCGCGCCGAGTCGAGCGTGAACTGCAGCCGCGCCTGGCTCTCGTGGAACGCGGCGTCGATCTGCGCCTGCTCGGTCACGTCGGAGGCGATCACCAGCACCGACTCGACGCTGCCGTCGTCGCCGAACTCCGGCATCAGGCGCGCGTTGAAGAAGCGTTCGCCCTGTGCAGCGCTGTTCATCGCGTAGTTCAGCCGCACCAGCCGGCCGGTGGCGAACACCTCCTTCAGCGCACCGTTCCATTGCGCGCACAGCGCCGCCGGCAGCCCGAGCTCGCCGAAGGTCTTGCCCAGCATGGTCGACGGCGTGATGCCGAGATGACGCTGCACGACCGGGCTCACGTAGACATGGCGCAGCTCGCGGTCGATGCGCGCAAAGATGTCGGGCGAGTTCTCGACCAGCGTCGCGAACTCGCGCTCGCGGCGCGCCAGCGCGAGCGAGGCGACCATCAGCGTCTGCTCGGCCGCCAGGCGCGCGCTCACGTCGCGGATCACGCACAGCCGGCCCATCGGCTCGCCCTGGGCGCCGCGCAGGCGCGACACGGTGCATTCGACGTGGAGGGCCTCGCCGTTGCGCTTCACGTGCAGCAGGCGGGCGCGGTAGCTGCCGGTGTCGAGCAGCTCGCGGCGGCAGCTCTCGCGCAGCGCCTCGTCGGGCCAGACCTCGCGGTAGAGCTCGTCGTGGCCGCGGCCGAGCAGCGCCGAGGCGCTCTGGCCGTACTGCCGCTCGGCGGCAGCGTTCATGAAGATCAGGTGCCCGCCGTCGTCGAACGCGAGCACGGCGTCTTCCATCTGCGACAGCACCGCGCGGCGCAGCTTGTTGTCGGCGGCATTCGCGGTGTCGAGCGTGTAGATGTCGCGGCCGACGACGATCGCGTCGACGTCGCCGTTGCGGATCGCCCGCAGCGTGTCTTCGGCCTCCTCCAGGCGCGCCCGCAGCCCTTCGTTGTCGACGAGCGCACGCTGCAGCCGGTCCGCCGTCATTCTCCCGCTCCCGCCGCCGGCAGCGGGTGCAGCGGATCCAGCGAACGGCGCAGCCGCTCGTCGTCGGACAGGTCGCCGATGAAACGGCGCAGCGGCAGCGGCGCCAGGCGGATCAGCGTCGGCGCCGCGACGATCTGGTCGGCGGCCGCCTGTTCGACGTGCTCGCCGATGTCGAGCACCTCCAGCCGGTAGCGGCCGGCCAGGTGGGTCTCGCAGAAGCGCCGCGCATTGACGACCGCCCGCGCCGAGGCCGGCGTCGCCCCCGTGACATAGAGCCGCAGGTCGACGAGGTCCGGCAGGCGGTCGTCCAGCGTCATCGCGCTCGTGCCGAAGACGGCACGTAGGGCCGCACGTCGAGGCCGACCAGCACGCGCTCTTCGTTCGACAGGTCGCCGATGATCTTGCGCATCGGCTCCGGCACCTTGCGCACCAGCGTCGGCACCGCGAGGATCTGGTCGCCGGCGGCCAGCTGCGGGTTGACCAGCAGGTCGACCACCTCGATCGAGTAGCGGCCCGCGAGGTGGGTCTCGCAGATGTGCTTGAGGTTGTCGAGGGCCGCCATGGACTTGGCAGTATGCCCCGCCACGTACAGCTTGAGTTGCCACTCGGGGTGGGTGGCGCCGGTGGCACGCGTCGCGCTCATCCTCGCCCCTCCTGCGCCTCGCGCAGCTTGCGCGTCGAGCCGGTCAGCACGCGCTGGTCGGACACGAACACGTCGACCAGCTCGACGCCGTGGTCGCTGAGCAGGAACTCGCGCACCTGGTTCGAATGCGGCATGCCGCGCGACTTGACGACCTGCAGCGTGCGCGTGCGCTCGCCGTTGAACTCGAGGTTCGCCAGCACGATCCAGGTGTCCATCAGCGACGAGACGCCGACGCCGGAGCTGTCGAACACCTCGGTGGCCGGGCCGTGCGTCAGCGTCGTGAACAGCGAGGTCACGCCCTGCTGCTTCAGGAAATCGATCAACCGGATCAGCGTGGCCTGCAGCGAGCTGTCGGCCTGGCTCATCACGAGGTTGCTGATCGGGTCGATCACGACCGCGTCGGGCTTCGATGCCTTGACGATGTCGTACATCGACACCAGGTGCTGCTCCAGCCCGTGCAGCGTCGGCCGCGACGCATGGATCTCCAGCAGGCCCTGCGCCTTCCAGCGGCCGAGGTCGATGCCGATCGACTTCATGTTGCGGATCAGCTGGCTCTCGGACTCCTCGTACGCGAACAGCACCGCCTTCTCGCCGCGCGCGCACACCGCATCGACGAAGCTCGCGCCGACGCTGCTCTTGCCGGTGCCCGCCGTGCCCGAGAGCAGCACGCTGCTGCCGCGGAACACGCCGCGCTTGCCGAGCATCTCGTCGAGCCCGCGCACGCCGGTGGAGACGCGCTCGCCGCTGGCCTGGTGGTCCAGCCGCAGCGAGGTGATCGGCAGCACCGACAGGCCGCGCGCGCCGATCAGGAACGGGTACTCGTTGGTGCCGTGCGCCGAACCGCGGTACTTGACGACGCGCAGCCGGCGCGTGGAGACCTGGTCGACGATGCGGTGGTCGAGCAGCAGCACGCAGTCGGCCACGTACTCCTCGAGGCCGTAGCGGGTCAGCGTGTTCTCGCCGCGCTCGCCGGTGACGATGGCCGTCATGCCGCGGTCCTTCAGCCAGTGGAACAACCGGCGCAGCTCGGCACGCAGCAGCGCCTGGTTCGGCAGGCCGGAGAACAGCGCCTCGATGGTGTCGAGCACCACGCGCTTCGCGCCGATGCGGCGGATCGCATGGTCGAGCCGGATGAACATGCCCTCCAGGTCGTACTCGCCGGTCTCCTCGATCTCGCTGCGCTCGATCTTCACCTGGTCGATCGCGAGCCTGCCTTCGGCCTGCAGCACGTCCAGGTCGTGGCCGAGCGAGCGCATGTTGGCGACCAGGTCGTCGTTGCTTTCCTCGAAGCTCATGAACACGCCCGGCTCGCCGTACTGCAGCGCACCGTTCACCAGGAACTCGGCCGCCAGCAGCGTCTTGCCGCAGCCGGCGGCGCCGCACACCAGCGTCGGGCGGCCGCGCGGCAGGCCGCCTGTGGTGATCTCGTCCAGGCCGGCGATGCCGGTCGGGGCCTTCGGCAGCAGCCGGTCGGCGCAATCCTGGGGATGCGATGTCTTCATGCAGGTCCTTCTCTTCTCGGCGATGTCGTCAACCACGGGTCCTGACCGCGGCACTGATCTCGTCCATCAGTTCCTCGAGCTCCTCGGGCTCGAACGGCTTGCGCAGCGCGCGCACGTTCGGGCCGAATTGCCGCACCCACTCGCCGAACTCGTAGCCCGAGCACAGCACCACCCAGCGCTCGGGCTGCTTCGCGAGCAGCTGCTTCGCGAAGTCGGTGCCGGAGATGCCGGGCAGGCTGACGTCGGTGACGACGATGTCGTACTCGTTCGCGGCGCACAGCGCCAGCGCCTCTTCGCCGTTGGCGCATGCGGTCAGCGTGCGCCCGGGCTGCTCCATCAGCATCGAGATGCTCAGGCGCAGGTCGTCGTTGTCTTCGACGTAGAGCACGGTCACGTCTTGCAAATCGGGTCCTCCAGCGGGTGCCATGGTGAAAAAGTCTACGCTGCCGCGGCGGGTGCCTGGACCCGCCGGCAGGCCATGGAATCGGATGGGTGGGGACTCGCCAACCCAGCAGATTCGCGGGTCTCCGGGGCGCGGCGCGTTCAATGTAGTCCCCATCCTACAAGCGCAGACGGTACCGTCCGTCACAAGCTTGCGACGATGCAGCGCTAGTCTGCAGGACCGCGCGCACGCCACGCATGCAAAAAGACATGCGATGGGCCAAGATCGACTCCACCATCCTGCTCTCGTCGGCTTCAATCTGTCTGGAAAGCCCTGTCATGAACGTGATCGAACTCAACGAAATCGCGACGCCGGAGCGCGAGATGGCCACCCTGCTCGCCGCGCTGACGCAGCTGCGGCGCGGCGACGCCAGCGTGCGCCTGCCGCTGCACTGGGAGGGCCTGCCCGGCAAGGTGGCCGACGTCTTCAACGACCTGGTCGAGCAGAACGCCGCGATGGCCGACGAGCTCGGCCGGCTGCGCCAGGTGGTCGGCAAGGAAGGCAAGCTGAAGCAGCGCGCGGTGCTCAGCGAGACGCGCGGCTTCTGGGGCGCCTCGATCGACTCGATCAATGCGCTGATCGACGACCTGGTGCACCCGACCAGCGAGGTGGCGCGGGTGATCGGCGCGGTGGCGCAGGGCGACCTGAGCAAGAGCATGGCGCTGGAGGTCGAGGGCCGCGAGCTCGAGGGCGAGTTCCTGCGCACCGCGAAGACCATCAACAAGATGGTGGAGCAGCTCGGCAACTTCTCGGCCGAGGTGACGCGCGTGGCGCGCGAGGTCGGCACCGAGGGCATGCTGGGCGGCCAGGCCAAGGTGAAGGGCGTGGCCGGCACCTGGAAGGACCTGACCGATTCGGTCAACTCGATGGCCGGCAACCTGACCGACCAGGTGCGCAACATCGCCGACGTGACGACCGCCGTCGCGAAGGGCGACCTGTCGAAGAAGATCGACGTCGACGTGAAGGGCGAGTTCCTGACGCTGAAGAACACCATCAACACGATGGTCGACCAGCTGCGATCGTTCGCCTCCGAAGTGACGCGGGTGGCACGMGAAGTCGGCACCGAAGGCTCGCTCGGCGGCCAGGCACGGGTGGAAGGCGTCTCGGGCACCTGGAAGGACCTGACCGATTCGGTCAACTCGATGGCCGGCAACCTGACCAGCCAGGTGCGCAACATCGCCGACGTGACGAAGGCGGTGGCCGCCGGCGACCTCTCGAAGAAGATCACCGTCGACGTGAAGGGCGAGATCCTGGAGCTGAAGAACACCGTCAACACGATGGTCGACCAGCTGCGATCGTTCGCCGCCGAGGTGACGCGCGTCGCGCGCGAGGTGGGCACCGAAGGCATCCTGGGCGGCCAGGCCGACGTGCAGGGCGTGGCCGGCACCTGGAAGGACCTGACCGAGTCGGTGAACTTCATGGCCGGCAACCTGACCAGCCAGGTGCGCAACATCGCCGAGGTGACGACCGCGGTGGCCGCCGGCGACCTGTCGAAGAAGATCACCGTCGACGTGAAGGGCGAGATCTCGGAGCTGAAGAACACCATCAACACGATGGTCGACCAGCTGCGATCGTTCGCCGCCGAGGTGACGCGCGTGGCGCGCGAAGTGGGCACCGAAGGCAAGCTGGGCGGGCAGGCCGACGTGCAGGGCGTGGCCGGCACCTGGAAGGACCTGACCGACTCGGTGAACCTGATGGCGTCGAACCTGACCAGCCAGGTGCGCAACATCGCCGACGTGACCAAGGCGGTGGCCGCCGGCGACCTGTCGAAGAAGATCACCGTCGACGTGAAGGGCGAGATCCTGGAGCTGAAGGCCACCATCAACACGATGGTCGACCAGCTGTCCTCCTTCGCCGCCGAGGTGACGCGGGTGGCGCGCGAGGTCGGCACCGAAGGCCGGCTGGGCGGCCAGGCGCAGGTGCGCGACGTGTCGGGCACCTGGAAGGACCTGACCGACAACGTGAACTTCATGGCCGGCAACCTGACCGGCCAGGTGCGCGGCATCGCGAAGGTGGTGACCGCGGTGGCCAACGGCGACCTGCAGCAGAAGCTGACGGTGGAGGCCAAGGGCGAGATCGCCGCGCTGGCCGAGACCATCAACAGCATGACCGAGACGCTCGCGACCTTCGCCGACCAGGTGACCACGGTGGCGCGCGAGGTCGGCGTCGAGGGCAAGCTSGGYGGCCAGGCCAAGGTGCCCGGCGCSGCCGGCACCTGGAAGGGCCTCACCGAGAACGTCAACCAGCTSGCMGCCAACCTGACSACGCAGGTGCGCGCSATCGCCGAGGTGGCGACCGCSGTGACGCAGGGYGACCTGACGCGCTCGATCACGGTGGAGGCGCAGGGCGAGGTGGCCGCGCTGAAGGACACCATCAACGAGATGATCCGCAACCTGAAGGACACCACGCAGAAGAACACCGAGCAGGACTGGCTGAAGACCAACCTCGCGAAGTTCAGCCGCATGCTGCAGGGCCAGAAGGACCTGCTGACGGTGGGCCAGCTGATCCTGTCCGAACTGGCGCCGGTGGTCGGCGCGCAGCAGGCCGAGTTCTACGTGCTGACCGGCAGCGGCGGCCTGGGCCCGCGCCTGAAGCTGTTCGGCAGCTACGCCTCGGGCGGCCAGGCCTCGCACGGCAAGGAGGTCGACCTCGGCCAGGGCCTGGTCGGCCAGTGCGCGGTCGAGAAGACCAAGATCCTGGTGACCAACGTGCCGGGCAGCGCGTTCCGCATCGCCACCGGGCTGAGCGAAGGCGCGGCGCTCGACATCCTGGTGCTGCCGATCGTCTTCGAGGGCGAGGTGCGCGGCGTGCTGGAGCTGGCCTCGCTGGAGCGCTTCAACCCGGCGCACCAGGCCTTCCTCGACCAGCTGACCGAATCGATCGGCATCGTGATCAACACGATCAGCGCGAACATGCGCACCGAAGACCTGCTGACGCAGTCGCAGTCGCTGGCCGAGGAGCTGCAGAGCCGCCAGCAGGAGCTGCAGCAGACCAACGAGGAGCTGCAGGAGAAGGCGCGGCTGCTGGTGCACCAGAACCAGGAAGTGGAGCGCAAGAACCAGGAAGTGGAGCAGGCCCGGCAGGCGCTGGAAGAGAAGGCCGAGCAGCTCGCGCTGACCTCGAAGTACAAGTCGGAGTTCCTGGCCAACATGTCGCACGAGCTGCGCACGCCGCTGAACAGCCTGCTGATCCTGTCCGACCAGCTGTGCAAGAACAGCGACGGCAACCTGACGCCGCGCCAGGTGGAGTTCGCCAAGACCATCCACCTGTCGGGCAACGACCTGCTGATGCTGATCAACGACATCCTCGACCTGTCGAAGATCGAGTCGGGCACGGTCGCGGTGGATGTCTCGGAGCTGCGGCTCGAAGACCTGCAGCGCTCGGTGGACCGCAGCTTCCGCCACGTCGCCGAATCGCGCCACGTCGCGTTCGAGATCGGCGCGCCGGTGCGGATCGCACCGCTGCCGAAGACCATCGTCACCGACGTGAAGCGGCTGCAGCAGATCATCAAGAACCTGCTGTCGAACGCGTTCAAGTTCACGCACCAGGGCGCGGTGCGGCTGACGATGGAGGTGGTGGACCGCGGCTGGTCGCGCGACAACGAAGACCTGAACCGCGCATCGCAGGTGATCGCGTTCTCGGTGTCGGACACCGGCATCGGCATCTCGCCGGACAAGCAGCAGATCATCTTCGAGGCCTTCCAGCAGGCCGACGGCTCGACCTCGCGCAAGTACGGCGGCACGGGCCTGGGCCTCGCGATCAGCCGCGAGCTGGCGCGGCTGCTGGGCGGCGAGATCCGGCTGGTCAGCGCGCCGGCCGAGGGCAGCACCTTCACGCTGTACCTGCCGCAGAGCTACAGCGCCACGCGCAGCCTGCGCCACGGCCGCAACGCGCCGCCGGTGGTGATCGCCGAGGCGCTGCCGGTGCTGGAGCGGGTTCGCGCCGAGGCGCCGCTGCCGGCGAACGAGGGCAGCGATTCCGACGAGCTGGCCGACAACGCCGCCGATGACGACCGCGCCGACATCCTGCTCGGCGACAAGGTGCTGCTGATCGTCGAGAACGACCTGGCCTTCGCCGACGTGCTGCTGCAGGCGGCGCGCCGCGTCGGCTTCAAGGGGCTGGTCAGCACCAGCGGCGCCACCGCGCTCGCGCTGACGCGCGACTTCCAGCCGGCCGTCATCACGCTCGACATCTTCCTGCCCGACATGGAAGGCTGGCGCATCCTGGAGCGGCTGAAGTCCGACCTGACGACGCGCCACATCCCGGTGTGCGTGGTGTCGACCGACGACTCGCGCGAACGCGCGCTGCGCTCGGGCGCGGTGGGCTTCCTGACGAAGCCGCTGCAGTCGGTCGACGAGGTCGAAGAGGCGCTCGGCCACCTGCACGAGTTCGCCGAGCGGCGCCGCAAGCGGCTGCTGGTGATGATGGCCGACACGCCGGCGCGCGCCGCCTTCCTGGACGCGCTCGACACCGAGACCGACATCGTGCAGGCCGGCCGTGTCGACGAAGCGCGCGAGCGCATCGCGCACGGCAGCATCGACTGCCTGATCACCGACGGCAGCGTGKCCGACTTCGGGCCCGAGGATGTCATCGAGTCGCTCGAATCGCGGCCGCTCGCGCGCCAGCTGCCGATCGTGCTGGCCAGCCGCGACCCGGCGGTGTGCGTCAGCTGGGAGCGCGGCCACAGTGCGTTCGCGCTGCGCCGCGCCGACACGCTGGAGCGCATGCTCGATGCGTCGGCGTTCTTCCTGCACCGTGGCGAGGCGACGATGTCGGAAGAAGAACGCCGCTCGGCGCGCGAGCTGCATGACGCCGACCGCCGGCTGCACGGCCGCAAGGTGCTGATCGTCGACGACGACATGCGCAACATCTTCGCGCTGGCGACGGTGCTGGACAACCACGGCATGGTGATCGTCTCGGCCGAGAACGGCCGCGATGCGATCCGGCTGGTGGAGACCGACCCGAGCATCGACATCGTGCTGATGGACATCATGATGCCGGAGATGGACGGCATGGAGACGATGCGCCAGATGCGCCGGCTGCCGCGCGGCAAGGAGCTGCCGCTGATCGCGGTGACGGCCAAGGCGATGAAGGGCGACCGCGAGAAGTGCATCGACGCCGGGGCCTGGGACTACCTGTCGAAGCCGGTCGATACCGCCTACCTGCTGGTCGTGCTGCGCGGCTGGCTCAGCAAATGAGCACTGCCGCAGAACCGGGCCGAGCGCCGGGCCGCTCCCAAGCCGGCCCGGGTCCCCTCGGGGGACCGGTCGACGTACCCGGCGACCGAGGGGCTGACATCACCCGGGTCAACATCCTGGTGGTGGACGACCTGCCGGAGAAGCTGCTGGTGTTCGGCACCGTGCTCGAGGAGCTCGGCCAGAACCTGGTGTTCGTGCGATCGGGCCGCGAGGCGCTGCGCGAGGTGCTGCAGCGCGAGTTCGCGGTGATCCTGCTCGACGTCAACATGCCCGACATCGACGGCTTCGAGACCGCCGCGCTGATCCGGCAGTACAAGCGCTCGGTCGACACGCCGATCATCTTCATCACCTCGTACGCCGACGAGATGCAGACCGAGCGCGGCTATGCGCTGGGCGCGGTCGACTACATCCAGTCGCCGGTGGTGCCGCACATCCTGCGCAGCAAGGTGCGGGTGTTCGTGCGGCTGTTCGCGATGCAGCGGCAGATCCGCGAGCAGGCCGATGCGCACGTGGCGGTGGCCGCCGCCGAGGCCGCGCGCCGCGTCGCCGAGGACAACGACCGCCGCTCCGCCTTCCTGGCCGATGCGAGCCGGGTGCTCAGCGGTTCGCTGCAGGCCGAGGTCTGCGTGCAGGCGCTGGCCGAGCTGCTGGTGCCGGCGATGGCGACCGCCGCCGTCGTGCTGCCCGGCGACGAGCCGGGGCCGCGCCAGCGGCTGGTGACGGCGTCGGCGGGGGTCCATGGCAACACCACGGCGAACCGCATGCTGATGGACCTCGCGCCGCCGCTCGCCACGGCGCTGCGCCAGGCGCTGGCCGAACGCCGCAGCGTCGCGCTGGCCGCGAACGACCTCGCCGCCCTGGCGCCCGACGCCTTCGGCCCGGGCCGTGCGCGGGCGGTGCCGTGGCAGGCGGTGCAGGCGCTGCCGCTGGTCAACGGCGACCGCCTGCTCGGCGCACTGCTGGTGGCGACCGACGATGCGGCGCAGCGACCCGACTGGCGCGTGCTCGACGACCTCGCGGCACGCSCCGCGGCCGCGCTGGAGAACGCCATCCTCTACGGCAGCCTGCAGGGCGAGATCGTCGAGCGGCGCGCCGCCGAGATGCAGCTGCAGGAGGCCGGGCGGCGCAAGGACGAGTTC
>NZ_JBFUCB010000152.1:0-11007 GCF_056405435.1 Rhizobacter sp. P1_G5
CTGTCGGTGGCGAGGACTTCGGGCTACTGGACCGGCGGCCGGGATGGCTTTGCCGGCAGGACCATCCACACCGTCAATCCCGACACCCAGGCGGTCGCCGCGTTGGATGAATTCGCCGGGCTGCTGGCACGCCGACCCGCCGGGGGCCATCCGGACGTGCTTGAGCCCCWCATCAAGGCGGTGGTGGCTGTTGCCAATATCGACGAGGCGCTGTTCGACGACATCGAGAGGATGATCCGCGCACGCTCCGACAAGCTGCGCAAACGGGGCGTGCATCCGCGCGACATCGAGTGGCAGGAGCTGATGGATCGCCGCCGGGAGTACGGCGCTGTCTTCGGGCTGCCTGAGGCACTGCCCAAGCTGGCACCGGGGGCGCTGCTGCCGAGCTTCCATGCAGCCTGCTGGATCGCGCGCCTCGGCAAGAGCTCGAACCCCGACGCCGGCAAGTTCGTGAGGCTCCTCGAGCGTCATCTGAAGGGAGAGCAGATCGACCTGCATGCGATGAACGAATGGCTGGACCACAACGGCCACCTCGCTGCATCGTCAGCCTTGACGAACGATGAGATGTGGGCTGCAGCGGCCCGCCTGTTCCGCAGCGTGCCGCCGGCGCTGTTCATCGATCAGGCGAAGTCGTTGCTGAAGGCGGTCGCCAAGGAAACCGGCGACCGCAAGGGGTTCGCGTGGCAGCAGGGCAGCGCGGTGCACCGCGACCTGAAGGCGTTCTGCCAGTTTGCCCAGACGCAGTGGGAACCGGGCGCGCGGGCGATCCGGCACATCTGCAGCCATCCCGACGACGCGGCGGCTGCCACCCGCCTGCGCACGCCTCGTGAACTGTCGGCCGCACTCAAGATGCTGGCACCTGGCCATCCGCTGCCGGAGTCCGTGGCGACGGATGCCCAGCGGGCGACGCTCCATACCGCGCTGCGCGAGGAATGGGCGCGTCGATTCGCCGTCGGGGCCTGCGATGAGTCTGGCCGCGCGCCTGACGCGCTGGCCGCGCATCCTTCGATCCGCAATGAGTTCCCGGGCGGCGTCTGGTGGCGAAACGCGGCAGGAGATTGCTACTGCGATCTGGGCCGCCAGCGGGTCGCGATCATCCGGGCCGGCGCGTTGGCGAGGTGGATCGCGCGGGGTGACTGGGACCGGCCGCTGCCGGTGCGGGTCGAAAGCGATGCGCCGGCGGCGGCGGTGCGTTGGCTGCTCCGAAAGGATCCGGCCGGTGCGGATACGCGTTTCATCGAGGATGTCCGAGGTGCCCGAACGCTGCTGGAGATCGAACAGGCCCTCGAACGTTCGCGGCGCCCGGGAGGCAGCGTGCTGCGCTCCCGCTTGATCGTGCCCGACGAGGGCGTCACGGGCGACCTCGCAAGCCCGTCGATCCACCGCGTGGTGGTAGCGGGGCCCTCGATGCGGTCGTCCTGCCCGTTGGATCTGCTCGAGAAGTTGGAGGGGTCCGAAGCCAAGCCATGGCGATTCAGGCCGAGGGGCGGGGGAGCGAACAAGGACGGGCCGCAGGCTTACCTGAACAAGCACTACGAAAGCGTGGAGGCGGCCCTGCAGGCGTACGGCGCCGCACACCTGCAAGAAGACGTTCGCGTCGTTTACCTCGAGAATCCGGCCTGACCGCGCGGCCTTCTACAATCCGGGCCCCACTCCCGCTGTGCCCATGTTCAAGAACGCGCTCCTCTACCGCATCGACCAATGGAACCCGCCGCCCCTCGAAGAGGTGGAAGAACGCCTGGCCGGCAGCCGCTTCACCGCCTGCGGCGCCACGCAGCCCGAATCCGCCGGCTGGCTGCAGCCGCGCGGTGACAAGGAGGGCGCGCTGATCGAGAACGTCGGCGGCCAGCTGGTGCTGCGCCTGGGCGTCGAGCGCAAGGCGGTGCCCTCGTCGGTGATCAAGGCCGAACTCGAGGCCCGGCTCGACCGCATCGAGGCCGAGACCGGCCGCCGCCCGAAGGGCAAGATCGCCAAGGAGCTGAAGGAGGAGATCGTGCAGGACCTGCTGCCGCGCGCCTTCCCGAAGCGCTCCGCCACGCTGGTGTGGATCGACGTTCGCGCCGGCTTCGTCGTGATCGACGCGGCCAGCACCGCCAAGGCCGACCGCGTCGTCACGATGCTGGTCGAGCTGCTCGGCGGCGGCATCCGGCTGAGCCTCGCGCAAAGCGCGATCTCGCCCGCCACCGCGATGGCCGAATGGCTGACCAGCAAGGAAGCGCCGGCCGGCTTCACGGTCGACCGCGAATGCGAGCTGAAGCAGCCCGACAGCGAGAAGGCCACCGTCAAGTACGCACGCCACACGCTCGACATCGACGAGGTCGGCCAGCACATCGTGCAGGGCAAGCTGCCCACGTCGCTCGCGATGACCTGGTCGTCGCGCGTGTCCTTCGTGCTGAGCGATGCGATGACGATCAAGAAGCTCAAGCTGCTCGACGTGGTGCTCGAAGGCACGTCCACCGCCACCAAGGACGAAGACCACTTCGACGCCGATGTCGCCCTGGTCACCGGCGAGCTGAAGCAGCTGATCCCCGCGCTGATCGAGGCGCTGGGCGGCGAGCTGCAGCGCGATGCCGTCACCGGCGCGGCGGCGGCGCCTGCCGGGCCCTCGGCACCGCCCGCAGCGCCTGCCGACCCGAGCGCGCAGCCGCTGGCGGCCTGAGGGTCCGGGCCGGTCCGGCGTGAGCCGGATCAGTGCTTGCAGCGCTCCGCGTAGTTCGTCTCCGAGCGCTGCAGGTCGGCACGCTCGCCGTCGTTCATCGTCGCCGTCTGCCGGCGCCTGGCCGCGAGGATGCGCAGCAGCTCGTTGCACTGCTCGCTCGCGATGCGCGTCTGCTGCTGCTGTTGCTGGGCCGCCGTCTGCACCGAGCGCTTCGCATCGCGCTCGTTGCGCCTGTCCTCGGCCAGCCGCTGGCGCGCCGCCGCGTCGTCGTCGGCGCATTTCTGGCGGTACTCCTCGTGCAAGCCGCTGATCACGTCGCCGCGCACGCCGCGCGCCGGGCCGGTGCGGATCGCCTCGGCGATGTCGGCGCAGGCCGAACTCAGGTAGCTGACGTGCTCGGCCGTCTTCGGCGGCCGCTGCACGTACGTCGAGGACGACTGCTGGTACGTGTTGTTGTTGCTCTGCGGGCCGATGGTGCCGAACGACGAGGCGGCACCGGTGGTGCACGGCCGGTCGGACACGTAGGTCGAATTGCCCGACTTGCAGCGGTACAGCGATTGCGCCGAGGCGGTGGGTGCCGCGGCCAGCGCTGCGATGGTGGCGCAGATGGCGATGGCGGCACCCAGCACGCCCTGAGTCGATCTCTTCACGTTTCACCCCTCCTGTTGTTCTTGGGTGGGGTGGGATTCTGCTGCGTCCGCGCCGCCCGTCCATCCCTCAGGAGGGTGGACGGCGCAAGGTATTCACGATTTGCGCCTGCATCGCATCGACCGCCGCGTGGCCCGCGCTGGCCTGGCTGCGCAGCACCGCGACCTCCATGTCGGCCAGCGGCGGCAGCTGGTGGCGCGCATCCAGGATCTGCAGGCCGGCCGGCACGCTGCAGCGCGTCAGCGCCGCCACCGCCAGCCCGCCCTCGACGGCCGCCAGCTGCCCGACCAGGCTCTCGCTGTGGGTCACGATCCGGTGCTGCCGCCGCTGCCCCCCCAGCGCCGCCAGCACCGCCTTGCGCGCCAGGCTGCCGGCCTCGTACATCGCGAGCGGCAGCGGCTCGCGCCGCCAGGCCTCGTGCTGCGCCGCACCGACCCACACCATCGGCTCGCGGAACAGCAGCGCGCCGCGCTGCGGCCGGTCGCGCGTGACGATCGCGACATCGATCTCGCCGCGCTGCACCTGCGGGATCAGCGCGGTGGATTGCGCGCAGGCCAGCGTGATCTCGACGCCGCCATGGCGGCTCGCGAAGGTGCGCAGCACCGGCGCCAGGTAAGCCACCGCGTAGTCGTCGGGCACGCCCAGCCGCACGTGGCCGCTGACGCGCGTGCCGCCGAGCGCGCCCAGCGCCTCGGCATGCAGCTCCAGCAGGCGGCGCGCGTAGCCGAGCAGCTCGTGGCCGGCCGGTGTCAGCGCCAGGTGGCGCGGGCCGCGCGTCAGCACCGGGCGGCCGACGGCGTCTTCCAGCTTGCGGATCTGCATGCTCAGTGCCGACTGCGAGCGGTGCACCTGCGGCGCGGCGGCCGTCAGCGAGCCGGCATCGACGACGGCGACGAAGGCACGCAGCCAGTCGAGCTGGAGGTCGGGGGTGGTCATGGCATGGGTCCGTGCAAGCAGCAGGAAATCGAATGGTAGCAAGCTGAACTATGCGCTTTACGGGATGAAGTCCGGCGCCGACGATCGCGTCATGAGCAGCCCTTTGCACACCCGTACCGCAACCTTCGCGCTGCCTGCTGCGTCACCGGCGGGGCAGGGCGCCTTGCTGATGACCGCCGGCGGCCTGCTGCTCGGCACGCTTGGGGTGTTCGTCGAGGAGGCCGGCCAGCACCCGCTGATGGCGGTGTGCTTCCGTTGCGCCTTCGGCGGGCTCGCGCTGCTCGCGTGGGCCGCCGCCACCGGCCGCCTGCGCGAGCTGCGGCTGCCGCCGAAGGCGCTGGCGGCTGCGCTCGCCTGCGGCGTGCTGATGGTGGCGAACTGGGCGCTGTTCTTCGCGGCGATCGAGCGCACCTCGATCGGCGTCGCGACCGTGGTGTTCCACGTGCAGCCGCTGTGGGTGATGGGTTTCGGCGCCTGGTGGCTGCACGAGCGCATCGGCGCGCGCCGGTGGCTCGCGGCCGGCGTCGCGCTGCTCGGGCTCGCGCTGGCCACCGGGCTGGCGGAGCACGCGCAGGGCGAACCGTGGTCGACGCGCTACCTGGCCGGTCTCGCGATGTGCCTGGGCGGCTCGCTCAGCTACGCGGCGGTCACGCTGATCGCGAAGCGGGTGCAGGGCGCGTCGTCGCTGGCGCTCGCGGCGTGGCAGTGCACGGTCGGCGTCGTGCTGACGGCCTGGTGGCCGCTGACGCAGGGCTGGCCCGCGCAGCCTGCCGCCTGGGCTTGGCTGGCCGGGCTCGGCGTGATCCACACCGGCCTGGCCTACGTGCTGCTGTATGCCGGCATGGCGCGCCTGCCGACGGCCCGCATCGCGCTGCTGCAGTTCGTCTACCCGTTCGCCGCGGTGGGCGTGGACTGGCTGGTGTACGGGCGCAGCCTGAGCGCGCTGCAGTCGGCCGGGATGCTGCTGATGGGCGCGGCGCTGTGGAGCGCGCGGGGAAAGACCTAGAGGCCCTGCGCCGCCTCGAAATAGCCGCGCACCGGCTGGTCTTCCGGCAGCACGTAGACCACCGCTCGCGCCTGCCCGAGCACCGGCGCGACGACCTGCTCGTAGAACGCCACCGGCACGACCACGCAGCCGAGCGAGATGCGGTTGTCGGCCGGCGAGGCTGACGCGAGCCGTTGCGCGCGCCGCTCGGCGGGCGCCGCCGGGCGCAGCCGGTGGATCGCGAGCGAGGCGGCGTAGTCGAGCCAGACGATGTCCTCGCCGTGCAGGTTGCGGCCCGGCTGCGATTCGAAGCGGCCGGCCGGCGTGGTGCGCTCGAACGGGCGCAGGCTGGACGGCGCACGGTGCGCGATGTCGGCGATCGCGGTATCGCCGGGGGCCAGGCCCAGCAGGGCCGGGCTGCTGCCGATCAGCCGGCCGTCGGCCGCGTGGATGCGCAACTGCGCTGCCTTCTTGTCGACCACCGCGAACGGCTTGCCCTGGTTGTCGTGGTGGTCGAGGATCCAGCGCGTCGCGAGCCGGGCCTCGGGCGAGGCCTGCGAACTGTCCGATGACGTGTCGGATGTCGAAGCTGCCGCACAGGCCCACGTGCCCCATGCCCACAGACTGGCAAGAATTGCCGATCGCACTGCTTTACCTGCAAATCGCATGGGCGGGTCCTGGCTCGCTCGCGTGAAGATGGTGGATCGTAGGGAAGCCGGTCTCGGGACGTGCGTCGAAAAGCGCGACAAAGTGGACGCAGTTCGATGCGCCATCAAGCCTGCAGACGACGCTGCTGGCTATCCCACGGGCACGGGGATTGCCACGCGTCGGCATGAAGCCATCACCGGTGCTGGAGTGGGTGAACGCGGGCCTGTTGGGCGCGGCGACGATCGTGCTGAGCCTGATCGCGCAACCGCCGTCGCCGGTTCATCCGGAGCGGCTCGCGCACAACGCGCGGCACGCGCTGCCGGTGTACGCGAAACGCACGCTGGATTTCGGTGCCGAGGCGGCGTCCGCCGAGGTGCGGCGCCTCGGTGACTGGGTCGCCAGTCGCGCCGACAACCGCGGGCTGCCGTTCGTGCTGATCGACAAGCCGCGCGCCCACTTGTTCGCGTTCGATGCGGCAGGCCGGCTGCTCGGTTCGGCACCGGCGCTGCTGGGCGCGGCGCGAGGCGACGATTCGGTGCCGGGCATCGGCGAGCGGCCGATCGCCGACATCAAGCCGTCCGAGCGCATCACGCCGGCCGGCCGCTTCATCGGCCGGCCCGGCCACAACGCCAACGGCGAGGACATCGTCTGGGTCGACTACGACGCCGCGGTGTCGATGCACCGCGTGCGCACCACCAACCCGCGCGAGCGTCGCGCGCAGCGCCTCGCGTCACCGGGCGTCGACGACAACCGCATCAGCTACGGCTGCATCAACCTGCCGCCAGCGTTCTACGACGGCGTGATCAGTCCGATGTTCAGCCGCGGCCGCGCGATGGTGTACCTGGTGCCTGATCGCCGCACGCTGGCCGAGGTGTTCGGCATGCCCGACCCGCGCCCCGCCGCGCCAACCACCCAGCTGGCACAGGCCGCCGTCCGCTGACCCCCTGGAATGAAACGAGGGCCCGGCAGAGCGAACCTGCCGGGCCCTCGAAGCCGACGTGGCGACGATCAGTTGCGATCGGCGCGCGGTGCCAGCGGATCGCTCGCGATCGTGCTGGACGAATCGCTGTTGTCCAGCGTCGTCCGGTTCTCCAGCGTCGCCGGCGGGTTGGCATTGTTCGAGTTGTTCGGGCTGACCTGCGTGTCCTGGGTGGTCGGCTGCGCCGTCATGTTCTGGTTGGTCGGCGTCGTGCTTTCTATCGTGGCCGGGCCGTTCGGCTGGCTCTGATCGGCGCTCGCCGAGCCCGGGGCGGCCGTGGTGCCCGATGTCGTCGACTGGGCCGAGGACAGCGATACGACGGCAGCCAGGGCGGCTGCGGACACGAGGGTCAGGGTGGTGGAGAGCTTTGTCATGGTGTGACTCCTTTGCAGGTGTTGGAAGAGGTGGCGCGCCGGCCCTGCCGGTCGCATCCCGCTCTTTTGGCCCGGAGACCCAAAGGTGCGGTACCGAAGGGTGGCAATCCGTGTGCCTTGCCGCCACATCGCGTGTCTGTCGGATCGACCGGGCACGCCGACTGCCTTGTCGTCGCTAACATGCCTGGACGGTCGGGACGACGCGGGGCGAACAGTTCAACCGAAGGGAAGCGATGGCGTGGCGCGTGAGCTCGTGTGCGGCAAGTTGGACCCTGGCGGTGGGAACGGCCCTCGTGCCTGCCTGCTGTGCGGCGCAGGCCGCCGAGCCGCAGGCTGCCGAGCGGCCGGCCGCGGCGGCCTCCGAACCGGAGGCGGACGACGGCCCCCCGCGGCCGAAGCCCCCCGAGCTCGAGAAGCCCCGCCCGGCCGAGGTGCCGGACGACGCGGCGCTGGTGGCCGCCGGCGCGCGCATCGGCGAAGTGCGCTTCCAGCGCCTGAACCTCTTCGACACGCGCCTGCCGGAAGAAGACAGGCTGCTGTTCCGCTGGGCCAACAAGCTGCACCTGCTGACGCGTGAATCGGTGGTCGCGTCGCACCTGCTGTTCAAGCCCGGCGAGCCCTACGACCCGCGGCTGCTGCGCGAGTCGGAACGCATCCTGCGCCGCGAGTCGTACTTCCGCGATGCGCACATCCGGCCGGTCGCGCTGCACGACGGCATCGTCGACCTCGAGGTGGTGACGCAGGACGTGTGGACGCTGAACCCCGGCGTGTCGCTCGGCCGCTCGGGCGGCAAGAACAGCAGCGGCTTCAGCCTGGAGGACGCCAACCTGCTCGGCTTCGGCAAGGAGCTCGGCTTCTCGTTCAAGTCGGAGGTCGACCGCAGCAGCAAGACGCTGAGCTACCACGACAACCACGTGCTCGACAGCTGGTGGGACCTGCAGGCCCAGTACTCCAACAACAGCGACGGCCATGTGCACGCGCTGGCCGTCAAGCGGCCGTTCTATGCGCTCGACACCGCGTGGACCGCCGGTTCGCAGGTGCGCGACGAGCAGCGGGTCGATTCCGTCTACGACCGCGGCGACGTGATCCGCCAGCTCGACGTGCGCGAGCGCACGATGTCGGTGTATGGCGGCTGGTCCGCCGGTCTGCAGGACGGCTGGGTGACGCGCTGGACCGCCGGCGTGGCGCACGACGAACACCGCGCGACGCTGGTCGTGCCGCCGAACGAGGCGCCGCCGCCCGGCACCGAACGCACGCTGGTGTACCCGTGGATCGGCTTCGAGCTGATCCAGGACGCCTTCAGCGAGGTGCGCAACCAGGACCAGATCGGCAAGACCGAGGACGTGTCGCTCGGCTGGCACGTCACCGGCAAGCTGGGCGAATCGCTGCCGGGCCTCGGCGCGGATCGGCGCGCCACGGTGTTCTCGCTGGCCGCGACGGTGGGCCATGCGCTGACGCCGCGGCAGACGCTGCTGCTGTCCGGTTCGGCGCTCGGCCGCGTCGAGGACGGACAGCTGCAGAACTCGCTGTTCAAGGCGGAGGGCCGCTACTACCTGCGGCAATCGGCGCGCCGCAGCTTCTTCATGGACCTGTCGGCGCAGCGCGGCGTGCGGCTCGACGACGGCCAGCAGGTGCTGCTCGGCGGCGACAACGGGCTGCGCGGCTACCCGCTGCGCTACCAGAGCGGCGACGGCCGCTGGCTGTTCACGACCGAGCAGCGCGTGTTCACGAACTGGTACCCGTTCCGGCTCTTCAACGTCGGCGGCGCAGTGTTCTACGACATGGGCCGCACCTGGGGGCAGGGCGCGGTGCCGGACGCGTCGCACAAGCTGCTGAGGGACGTGGGCTTCGGGCTGCGCCTGGGCAACAGCCGCACCTCGCTCGGCAACGTGATCCACGTCGACGTCGCGTTCCCGCTGGACGGCGACCGCTCGATCAAGAAGGCGCAGTTCGTCGTGGAGGTCAAGGAGAGCTTCTAGGCCCTAGGGGCCGCTCGCCCACTGCCGCACGCGCTCGATCACCGTCGCCGCGTCCAGGCTCTTGTCGTACAGCCCGTCCGCACCGTATTTCTGCGCGGTCGGCCGCAGCCCGGCCAGGTCCTGGTTGGTCAGCACCAGCGCCTTGCAGTCGTTGCCCTTCTCGCGCAGCGCCTTCAGCACGTTGAATCCGTTGCCGGGCGACAGCGCCACGTCCAGCGTCACGACGCCGGGGCGCAGGCGCTCGATCATCTCGATGGCCTCGTCCTCCGCCGCGGCGATGCCCACCACGTTGACGCCCGGGATGGCCAGCAGCAGCCTCTCCAGCCATTTCTGGATCAGCTCCGAGTCTTCGACGATGACGACGTTCAGCGGCATCCGGGCAGGGTAAGCCGGGCCGCGAAGCGTGTGAACCAGACGCCGTAGCGATCGGATGGAGGGCGATTGCCTACACGTCAGCCCGGGTCCGTCAGCCCGCGGGCCACGCAGTACTTCGTCAGTTCGGTGTTGTTCTTCCAGCCGGTCTTCTCCAGCATCCGTGCCCGGTAGGTGCCCACCGTCTTCACCGACAGCCCCATCAGCTGCGCGATCTCGGCCGGCGCCTTGCCGGCGGCGATCAGCTGCATCACCCGCAGCTCCTGGGCCGAGAGCTGCTCGTGCGGCTCGCCGGCGGCGGAGCGCCCGCCCAGCAGGTCGACCAGGTGGTCGGCGGCGGCCTCGGTCACGTAGCGGCGACCCTCGCCGATGCGCCGCAGCGCGGTCACCAGCTCGTCGCCGGCCCGGTCCTTCGGCAGGTAGCCGGCGACGCCCATCTTCAGCAGCCGCGCGGCATAGGCGGCTTCCACGTTGAAGCTCAGCACCAGGATCGGCACCGGCCCGGCCAGCTGCAGCATCCGGCTGACGCCTTCGGTGCCGGTGGTGTCGGGCAGCCCCATGTCGAGCACGATGAAGCGGGGCGAGAAGGCCAGGAACGTCTCGCAGGCCTGCGCGAGCGTCGTCGCCTCCTCGATCCGGGCGTCCGGCCAGGCGCCGAGGATCAGCTGGCGAACGCCCAGCCGCATGATCGGGTGGTCGTCGACGATCAGCACCTTCATGTCGTCCATGCTTCCTCCACGCGGGCCGGTTGCTGCAGCGGGATGCGGGCGACCACCTCCGACCCGCCGTCCGGCCCCGGCCCGAACTCGAACGCGCCGCCGACCATCGCGGCGCGTTCGCGCATGTTGCGCAGGCCGCTCGCGTCGGCGCGCACCGGCTGCGGGCCGATGCCGTTGTCGCTGATGCGCAGCACGTACAGGCCGCGGAACTCGCAGCCGGTGATCGAGACGCGCGTCGCCTGCGCATGCCGCAGCGCATTGGTCGTCGCCTCCTGGACGATGCGGAACAACTGGTTCGCGCGGTCGCTCTCCAGCTGCTCGTCGTCGTCGATCTCGGCCGTGACCTCCAGCTGCCCCGGCTGCGTCAGCCGCTCGGCGAAGTGCGACACCGCCGCCCCGAAGCCCAGGTCGTCGAGCAGCGGCGGGCGCAGCTCGGTCGCGATGCGCCGCGCGATGACGATCGATTCGTCGAGCATGCCGGTCAGCTGGGCCAGCTGGTCGCCCGGCAGCCCGGGGTGGTCGCGCGCGAGCTGCTGCACCACCAGCTTGGTGCCGGTGACGATCTGCCCGAACTGGTCGTGCACCTCGCGGGCCAGGCGCCGGCGCTCGGCCTCGATGCTGTCGTCCAGCTGCTTCGCGAACGACTGCAGCCGGTCGCGCGCCGAGCGGACTTCCTCGGTGCGGTCGTCGACCATGCTCTCGAGCATG
>NZ_JBFUCB010000153.1:0-10948 GCF_056405435.1 Rhizobacter sp. P1_G5
GTGTTCCACCGGCTCGGCGTGTTCCCGGGGGCGTTCGAACTCGACCGTGCCGCGCTGTGCCTGGCCGACGACGACCTGCCGGCACCGCGCGTCATCGAGACCCTGCTCGACCTGGCCGACCGCTCGCTGCTGAGCGTCGATCGCGCGAGCGCACCGCGCTACCGCCTGCCGGAGAGCATCCGGCTGTACGCGCTCGACAAGCTGCAGGCCTCGGGCGAAGCGGCGGCCGTGCGGGCCGCCTTCGCGCGCGGCATGTGCGTGGTCTTCGACGAGGCCTATGAGGACCACTGGCGCTCGAACCCGCAGGGCGCGCCCGGTGCCTGGCGCGACCGCTGGGCGCCCGAACTCGACGACCTGCGCGCCGCGCTGGACGAGGCCACCGCGAACGACCCGGACAGGGCGGTCGCGCTGTACGGCTCGTCGTCGCCGCTGTGGGGTGCGCTGCTGCTGCACGCCGAGGCCCGCGAGCGCGGCGAGGCGCTGGTCGGCCGGCTCTCCGACGGCCTGCCGGTGCGGGTGCTGGCGCGCTTCTGGGAGGGCGTGGCCCGTGCGCACAGCACCGAGTACCCGCTGCGTTGCCGGGCCGCGGCCGAGCTGGCGGCGCAGCGCTACGCCGAGCTGGGCGATGCGCGCGGCGAGTACCTGGCCTGGGCCGAGTTCGCGCTGAACTGGCGCCTCGACCACCCCGAGGCGCGGCGGGCGCTGGCGCGCGCGAAGGCGATCGAGGACCCGCGCTGGCCGGCGCCGGTGCTGGTGCACGGCCGCACCACCGAGGCGGTGCTGGATTTCATCGGCGGCGACGCCGAGCGCGCCCGCGAGGCCCTGCTGTCGCTCGCGCTGCTGTGCGAGCGCGACGGCTACCTCGAAGGCACGTTGCGCACCGGCGCGAACCTGGTCGACATCGACCGCCACACCGGCCGCAGCGCCGACGCGATCCGGCGCGGCGAGGCACTGCTCCCGCGCCTGCCGCCCGGGCGGGCATCGGCCAACGAGTTCACGCTGTTCGCGAACCTGGTGGGGGCGCTGCTCGACCAGGGCGAGGTCGTGCGCGCGCGGGCCGTCGTCGGAGAGTGCGCGCGGCGGCTGCGGCGCCTGCCCGAGGACAGCTGCATGTGGTCGATGCTCGACCTGTTCGGCGTGCTGCATGCGCTGTCGGGCCGCTTCGACGCGGCCGCGCGGCTGGCCGGCGCCTCGGTGCGCAACTACCGCGAGCGCGGCCGGCTGGTGCGGCAGCCGAATGAAGAAGCCGACCAGGCGCGGCTGGCCGGGCTGCTGGCGCGGCACCCCGATGCGGCCGAGCTGGCGGCCTGGCAGGCCGAGGGCGAGTTGCTGTCGATCGCCGAGGCCTGCGAACTGGCGTTCGAGGCGGGCGGCTGAGGCGTCAGAGAGGTCAGAGTTGCCGCGCCTCGAAGGTGTTGCACTGCTCGACGCTGCCGCCCTGGAAGCCGCGCTTGAACCAGCTGACGCGCTGCGCGCTGGTGCCGTGCGTGAAGGTTTCCGGCACCACGGTGCCCTGCGACTTGCGCTGCAGCGTGTCGTCGCCGATCTGCGTGGCGGCGTTCAGCGCCTCTTCGACATCGCCCTGCTCCAGGATCTGGCGGGCGCTCTGCGCGTCATGCGCCCAGATGCCGGCGAAGCAGTCGGCCTGCAGCTCCAGGCGCACACTCAGCGCGTTCTGCTGCGCTTCACTGCCCTTCCCGCGCATCGCATCGACCTTGCCGCTGATGCCCAGCAGGTTCTGCACATGGTGGCCCACCTCGTGCGCGATCACGTAGGCCTGCGCGAAATCGCCGGGCGCGCCGAGCCGCGTGCGCATCGTCTCGTAGAAGCCCAGGTCGATGTAGACCTTCTGGTCGCCCGGGCAGTAGAACGGGCCCATCGCGGCCTCGCCGCGGCCGCAGGCGGTGGGCTCGCTGCCGCGGAACAGCCGCAGCTTCGGCTCGCGGTAGGTGCCGCCCATCTGCTTGAACTTGGCGCGCCACACGTCTTCGGTGTCGGCCAATACCACCGAGACGAAGCGGGCCATCTTGTCGTCGGCCGGCGGCTTGCCGGCAGGCGCCTGCTGCTGGGTGGGGACCGCGCCGCCACCGCCGCCGCTGAGCAGGCTCAGCACCGTGAGGGGGTTGACGCCGAAGATCCAGCCGGCCACCAGCGCGATGGCGACCGAGCCGAGGCCGATGCTGCGGCCGCCGAAGCCGCGGCCTCCGCCGCCGCCACCACCGCTGCGGGCGTCTTCGACGTTGTCGCTCTCGCGGTTGCCTTCCCATTTCATGGTGTTCCCCCGGCTGGTGGCTGGAGGGGCCATGGTAACGAGAAGACCCCGCCATGGGGATCAGTGCATGTCGGGATCGGTCGCGAGGTAGAGGCCGAACAGCTGCAGCGCCGCCCGCTGCAGCGCCGCGTCGGCACTGCCGTGCGCGACGGCGATGCGCTCGTAGGCGTAGGGCCGGTCGAACATCATGCGGGCGATGTTGACCGGCGTTCCGTCGCGGGCCATCAGCGTGCGGAAGCCCGACAGCGCCAGCAGGTCGGCGATCAGCGGCGACTGGCGCAGTGCCTCTGCGGGAGGCGGCAGCGACTGGGGAAGCTGTGACGGGGAGAACGGATCTGACAGGGCCGGCATGAGACCTCCATGCATCGCGGCGCAACGCGCGCGCCGTGCTGCACACGATAGCCAGCCGGGGCGCGCGGTGATCGCGCGATATGGAGGGTGCCGCGGTGCTACTTTGGTGGCGGCTGCCCGGGATCCGTGGCGCCGTGCACGGCCGGCCCGGTGTCGCGGATGAAGTCGTCGAGCTTGTCGCACCATTCGGCCGCCGGCGCTTCGAGCGCTTCGAGCGACAGCACCTCGATGCCGGCATCGGCCAGCATCTTGTCCGACGCCTGGTTCAGCGCGACCTGGTGGGATTTCTTCTCGAGGAACACCACCCGCCGGATGCCGACCTGGATGATCGACTGCACGCAGCGCGGGCACGGGAACTGTGTCGTGTAGATGGTGCTGGCGGTGAGCGGCAGCACCACGCAGTTGAGGATGGCGTTCACCTCGGCATGGACGATGTAGCTGTGGCGCGACTGCACCGGGTCGTCGTCGATGTCGCTCCAGTACGACGGATCCTCGTCGTTGCAGCCGCGTGGCAGGCCGTTGTAGCCGACGCCCAGGATCTTGTTGTCGGCACTCGCGATGCAGGCGCCGTTGCGCTTGCGGCCGTCCTTCGAGCGGGCGGCCGCGAGCAGCGCGACGCCCATGAACATCGAATGCCAGTGGATCAGCGGGGTGTTTTGCATGGCCGACATGTTAGGGCCGGTTCGGCCCCTTCACGCCGGTGGCAGCTCCACCACGTCGCTGCGGTCCTTCAGGCTCACGCCGCTCAGCTGCAGCCGCAGTGACTCGCGCGCGAGCCACACCAGCCGGCGTGCCGCCTGCGCGTACGGCAGGCCTTCGGGCCGCACGTTCGAGATGCAGTTGCGCTCGGCGTCGCTGCGGCCGCGCCGGGGCGCCCAGGTGAGGTAGATCCCCAGGCTGTCCGGCGAGCTCAGCCCCGGGCGCTCGCCGATCAGCATCACGACCAGCCGCGCCCGCAGCAGCTCGCCGACCGGGTCGCCGAGCGCGACGCGGGCCTGCCGCGCGACGACGATGGGGCCGAAGGTCCATTCCGGCGGCGCCTGCGCGCGGATCTCGGCGACCAGCGGCGCGGCATGGCGGCTCACCGCGAGCGACGACAGGCCGTCGCCGATCACCAGTTGCACATCGCAGCCGCCGGCGGTGTCGGCCAGGCGTGCCGCCGAGGCCTCGTCGAGCCGGCGGCCGAGGTCGGGGCGCAGCAGGTAGGTGGCGCGGTCCGGCGCGGCGCTGTGCACCTGCAGCGTCGGCCAGCCGGCCTGCTGCAGCGTGGCGCACAGCGCATCGGCGTCGAGCGGCACGTGCACGGCGTCGCGGGCCTGCGCATGGGCGAAGCCGAAGCGCAGCAGCTCGCCGGTCGGCAGGCTGACGCCGGCGCGGCCGAGCGCCACCCGCGCCRCGGTGTGCACGCGCAGGGCGCCCCACGGGTCGCGCGTGATCGCATCCTTGGCCGGATCCCTGGTCATGCCGCGAGCCTCGGCAGGTCCATGCGCTCGATCAGGCTGTGGCCGGGCGCGATCGGCAGCACGCGGCCGGCCTCGTCGGTGATGCGCATCTTCTGCAGCCAGGCCTCGAACTCCGGCGCGCGTTGTAGGCCGAGCAGCTCGCGCAGGTACAGCGCATCGTGGAACGAGGTGCTCTGGTAGTTCAGCATGATGTCGTCGGCGCCCGGCACGCCCATGATGAAGCTCAGGCCCGCCGCGCCGAGCAGCGTCATCAGCGTGTCCATGTCGTCCGAATCGGCCTCGGCATGGTTGGTGTAGCAGACGTCGCAGCCGAGCGGCAGGCCCATCAGCTTGCCGCAGAAGTGGTCTTCGAGCCCGGCGCGGATGATCTGCTTGCCGTCGTAGAGGTACTCCGGGCCGATGAAGCCGACCACGGTGTTGGTGAGCAGCGGCGAGAACGCGCGCGCCACCGCGTAGGCACGGGCCTCGCAGGTCTGCTGGTCGACGCCGTGGTGCGCATCGGCCGACAGCGCCGAGCCCTGGCCGGTCTCGAAATACATCACGTTGGCGGTGGCCGGGTCGCCGACCGTCGCGCGCTTCAGCGACAACGCGGCGGCCTGCGCCTCGCGCAGCAACGCGAGGTCGATGCCGAAGCTCGCGTTCGCCTGCTGCGTGCCGGCGACCGACTGGAACACCAGGTCGACCGGCGCGCCGGCCTCGATCGCCTGCACGGTGTTGGTGACGTGGGTCAGGATGCACGACTGCGTGGGGATCTCGAAGCGGCGGATCAGCTCGTCCAGCAGGTGCAGCAGGTCGACCAGCGCCGGCATGCTGTCGCTGACCGGGTTGATGCCGATCACCGYGTCGCCGGCGCCGTACAGCAGGCCGTCGAGCATCGAGACCGCGATGCCGCGCGGGCTGTCGGTCGGGTGATTGGGCTGCAGGCGCACCGAGAGGCGGCCGGGCAGCCCGATCGTGTTGCGAAAGCGGGTGACGACGCGGCATTTGCGGGCGGCGAGGATCAGGTCCTGGTGGCGCATCAGCTTGCTGACGGCCGCGGCCATCTCCGGCGTGATGCCGGCGCGAACGCGCGCGAGCGTGGCTTCGTCGGCCGCGTCGGACAGCAGCCAGTCGCGCAGGCCGCCGACCGTCAGGTGCGAGATCGGTGCGAAGGCCGCGCGGTCGTGCGTGTCGACGATGAGCCGCGTGACCTCGTCGTCTTCGTAGGGCACCAGCGCTTCATCGAGGAAGCGCTGCAGCGGCAGGTCGGCCAGGCACATGCGCGCGGCCATGCGCTCGGCGGCGCTGCCGGCCGCGATGCCGGCGAGCTGGTCGCCCGAGCGCGCCGGTGTGGCGCGCGCCATCACGGCCTTCAGATCGGCGAACTGCCAGGTCTGCGTGCCGATGGTGTGGCGGTAGGGCATGCGTCTCCTCAGGGCTGCGCGGCGAGGTCTGCGGCAAGAGCGGCGGCGCGCCGCTCTCGGCCGCTGACCAGGAACAACACGGTGGCTGCGGCCATCAACCCGGCGAAGATCAGCGACAGCAGCAGGTTGTACCAGACCATCGCCACGAGGCACAGCAGCGCGAGCGCCAGCGCGATGGCCGGGAACACCGGGTAGCCGATGGCGGGGAACGGGCGTGCGAGCTCGGGCTCCTTGCGGCGCAACGCGAACAGGCTCGCCATCGACATGATGTACATCACGATCGCGCCGAACACCGACATCGTGACGATGTTGGCCGTGAGCGTCTGGCCGCCGAACGAAAACAGCTCGTCGCTGAAGATCGCCGCGATGCCGATGACGCCGCCGGCGAGCACGGCGCGGTGGGGCGTGCCGAAGCGCGGGTGGATGACGGCGAGCCAGGCGGGCAGGAAGCCGGCGCGGGCGAGCGCGAACATCTGCCGCGAGTAGCCGAGGATGATGCCGTGGAACGAGGCCACGAGGCCGAACAGGCCGATCCACACCAGCATGTGCAGCCAGCCGCTGTTCTCGCCGACGACGGTCTTCATCGCCTGGGGCAGCGGGTCGTTGATGTTGGAGAGCTTGCGCCAGTCGCCGACGCCGCCGGCGAAGACCATCACGCCGATGGCGAGCAGCACCAGCGTGACGATGCCGGCGATGTAGGCGATGGGGATGGTGCGCTTCGGGTCTTTCGCTTCCTCGGCGGCCATCGCGACGCCCTCGATCGCGAGGAAGAACCAGATCGCGAACGGGATGGCGGCGAACATGCCGGAGAGTGCGAGCGGGCTGAAGCTGTCCTGCCCGGCCCAGCCATGCGCGGCGAAGTTGGCCACCGAGAAGCCCGGCGCGACCACGCCCATGAAGACGAGCAGTTCGAAGATCGCGAGCACGGTGACGATCAGCTCGAAGGTGGCGGCAGTGCGCACGCCGACGATGTTGAGCGCCATGAAGACGACGTAGGCGCCGCAGGCCATCAGCTTCGGGCTGGCGGCGGGGAACTGCACCTGCAGGTAGGCGCCGATGGCCATGGCGATGGCGGGTGGCGCGAACACGAACTCGATCAGCGTGGCGAAGCCGGCGATCAGGCCGCCGACGGGGCCGAAGGCGCGGCTGGCGTAGGCGAACGGGCCGCCGGCGTTGGGGATCGCGGTGGTGAGCTCGGTGAAGCTGAAGATGAAGGTGGTGTACATCGCCGCGACGACCGTGGCGGTGACGAGGAAGCCGAGGGTTCCGGCGCTGGCCCAGCCGTAGCTCCAGCCGAAATACTCGCCGGAGATGACCAGCCCGACGGCCAGTCCCCACAGGTGCCAGGCGTTCAGCGTGGCTTTGAGATGACCCGTCTGTGTCTGCATGGACGCTCCAATCGCTCTCGTCAGGTTGGAAGGGACTGCTGTTCGTGGGTCACGCAAGATCTGTTCCGCTGGGCGATGGCCGACCCGGCCGGCGAGCCCCGGCCTTCCACCCGCGCCTTTGCCATCAGGCGATCAGGATGTCACAACCACCCTCCCGAAGCGCCTCGAGCGCCGGCATCCGGCGCGCCCGCCCGTCGGTGACGATCTGGTCGATGTCGTTCACCGCGCACCATCCGACCCGGCTCGCCTGCCCGAGCTTGCCGTGGTCGGCCAGCATCACCCGCCGCTTAGAACAGGCCACCATCGCCCGCGCCACCTCGGCCTCGCGGTGCTCGTAGCTCGTCGCGCCGTGCACCGCATGCAGCGATACCGGCGACAACAACGCCACGTCGGCATGGTGGCGATGGATCTCGGCCACGGTCTGCTCGCCGTAGGTCGCGCCGATGTCGGCCACCGGGCGCCCACCCAGCAGGATCACCTCGTGGCGCCGCGCGTCGGTCGCCACCARCTTCATCGCCACATCGAACGAGTTGGTGATCACCGTCAGGCCGCTCAGCGACGCCAGTTCCTCCGCCAGCGCCGACACCGTGCTGCCCGCATCGAGGAACAAGGTCTGGCCCGGCCGCAGCAGCCGGGCCGCAGCGCGCGCGATCGAGCGCTTCTCCGCCAGGCGCACCTTGATGCGCTCGCCGATCGGCGCTTCCGGCTCCGGAGCGGTCGCGACGACCCCCCCGTGCACGCGCCGCAATTCACCCGTGGCCTCCAGCGCCATCACGTCGCGGCGCACCGTCTCGCGCGAAACGCCGAGATCGCTCGCGATGCGCTCGGTGCTCAAGCGCTGGAAGTTCGCGAGCAGGTCGCGCAACCGCTGGTATCGGTCTTCCTGCAACATCGGTTCAAGGGCTCCTCGATCGCGTCAAGACCTGCAGCAGCCAGGCCGACACACCGACGATCAACATGATGCAGGTCGAGAACGCCGCCGCCTGCGATGTGAACCCGGCCTCGTCGAGCCGCATCACGCTCACCGCGCCCAGCATCGTCGACGGCGTGATCAGGAAGATCACCGCCGACAACGTGACCATCGAGCGCATGAACAGGAACAGCGCCACCGTCCACAACGTGGGCCGCAGCGCCGGCACGTAGACGTCGCGCCAATGCCGCCACACACTGCCGCCGAGCGCGCTGCAGGCCTCCTCCAACGCGTCGGGGACCGCGCGCACGCCGCTGGACATCGTCACGTAGGCCTGCGTGTGGTAGTGGTAGAAGTTGCACAGCGCCAGCAGGAGCACCGAGCCGTACAACGCCGCAAACGGCCATTGCGGGCGGTTGAACGCAAACACGTACGACAGGCCCAGCACCAGGCCGGGCACCGCCACCGGCAAGGCGGACAGCAGCGCCACCGCGCGCGCAGGCGCAGGCGGCAATCGCCGCGCCGCCAATGCCAGACCGAGCAGCAGCAGCGTGCCCAGCACCGCGGTGAGCACCGACACCGCCAGCGACGTCCACAGCGGTGCATAGCCGCCCGCCAGCGTGATGTCGTAGTGCTTCAGCGTGAACTCCAGCTTGTAGGGCCACAACCGCATCAGGCTGCCGATCACCACCGTGCCGACCACGCAGGCCAGCGAGCCGGCGATCAGCAGGTTGCCGACAAAGAACGGCACGTCGCGCCGGGCCCATGGCACCGGCCTCGGCGGGCGTGCCGATTCGGCGCCGAGCCCTGCCTGCCGGCGCGCAGCGACATGCTCGATCCACACCGACAGCCCCGCCGGCAGCAGCAGCAGCAGGCCGACCACCGCGCCGAGCCCGAACTTCATCTGTCCGCTCACCTGGTTGTAGATCTCGGTCGCGAGCACCGGATAGTCGCCGCCGATCACCACCGCATTGCCGAAATCGGTGATCGTCACCGTGAAGACGACGAAGGCCGCGCTCAGCAGTGCATAGCGCATGCCCGGCAATGTGATGTCGACGAAGCGCCGCCACGGTGTCGCGCCCAGCAGCTCGGCCGCCTCGTAGTGGCGCGCATCGCCATGCCGGAACGCGGCGCGCAGGATCATCGCGGCCTGCGGCAGTGCGTACATCACGTCGGCGATCAACAGCCCGCTGAATCCGTACACCTCGAGGCGCGCGCCCAGCAGCTTGCCGACCAGCCCGTTGCGCCCCAGCAGGAAGATCAGCCCGAGGCCGAGCACCAGCGACGGCGCCAGCACCGGCAGCGCCAGGCTTGCCCCGATGAAGCGCTTGCCCGGCATCGCGGTGCGCTCGAGCCCGAACGCGACCACGAAGGCGAGCAGCACGGTGATCACGGTCGCCGAGACGCCCAGTACCAGGCTGTGCGCGAGCGCGCGCCACACGCCGGGCGTCTCCCACAGCGCCACCCAGTTCGACACACCGACGCCGCCCCCCTCGTCGAGCAGGCTGCGCCACGCGATCGTCAGCATCGGCACGCCGAAGAACAGGATCAGCGCCGCCAGCGGGATCCACAGGCAGGCGCGCAGCAACCAGCGGTCGAGCGGCGCGTCGATCACCCTGCCACCCACGCGCAATCGGCCGCTGCGATCTGCACCGAGACGGCGTCACCCGGCAGCAACGCCGGACCGGCCGCCGGCAGCTCGGCCAGCAGTTCGCGGCCCCGCCAGCTCACGCGCAGCCGGCGCAGGTTGCCGAGGAAGCTGAGGTCGATCACGCGGCTGTCGCCGTGCGGGTCCGGCGCCAGCACCACCCGCTCGGGCCGTACGCATGCCGCGTCGCCGATCGGATCGCCGCTCAGCAGCTCGGTCGCCGCCTCGCGCACCCATTCGCGCGGTAGCAGGTTGCCGTGCCCCATGAAATCGGCGACGAAGCGGGTACGCGGCTGCAGATACAGTTGTTGCGGCGTGCCCTGCTGCTCGATGCGGCCCTGGTTCATGCAGACGATCGTGTCGGCCAGCGCCATCGCTTCCTCCTGGTCGTGCGTGACCATCAACGTCGGGATGCGCAGCCGGCGCTGCAGCTCGCGCAGCTCATGGCGCAGCTCGGCGCGCACCTTCGCGTCGAGCGCCGACAGCGGCTCGTCGAGCAGGATCAACGCCGGATCGACCGCCACTGCGCGCGCCAGCGCGACCCGCTGCTGCTGGCCGCCCGAGAGCTGGGCCGGATGGCGTTGCGCCAGTGCCGAAAGCTTCACCAGCGACAGCAGCTCGGCCACGCGCGCCTCGATCTGCGGCGCCGGTGCACCGCGGATGCGCAGCCCGTAGCCGACGTTCTGCGCGACCGTCATGTGCGGGAACAGCGAGTACGACTGGAACACGATGCCGAAGCCACGCTCGCGCGCCGGCACGGTCGCCAGGTCGCGACCGCCAAGCATCAGGCGGCCTCGGTCGGCCGCCAGCAGCCCCGCGATGATGCGCAGCAGCGTGGTCTTGCCGCAGCCGCTCGGCCCCAGCAGGCACACGAACTCCTCGGCCCCGATCGAGAGGTCGATGCGCTCGAGCGCGACGAAGCCATCGAAGCTCTTGTGCAGGCCGCTGATCTGGAGCGCCATGCCGGGCGACGCGCTCACCGCCCGATCGCCTTCTGCCAGGCCGCGAGCGTGGCGTCGCGGTCCTTGGCCGACTGCGCGAAGTTCATCGGGTAGAGCACCTTCGAGAGGTCGGCCGGCAGCCCGGCGATCTGCGCGGCCTTCGACGGCGGCGTGCCGGGAATCGTGACGATCTCCTTGTACTTCGTGTAGAGCGCCGCGGCCTGCGGCGACAGCGTCCAGTCGAGGAAGCGCCTCGCATCGGCCTTGTTCTTCGAGCTCTTCATCAGCGCCGAGGCTTCCAGTTCGTAGCCGGCGCCGTCGCTCGGAATCACCATCTTCACCGGAAAGCCCTCCTCCACCGACTGGATCGCCGCGAACGCGAGCGACGCGCCGATCGCGTACTCGCCCGCACGCGCAGCCTTGCACGGGCGGGAGCCCGACTTGATGTACTGCGCGACGTTGCCGTCCAGCGCCTTCAGGAAGGCCCAGCCCTTCTCGCTGCCCTGCGACTGCAGCAGCGCAGCCACCTGCAGGTAGCCGGTGCCGGAGGACACCGGGTTGGGCATCACCAC
>NZ_JBFUCB010000154.1:0-10939 GCF_056405435.1 Rhizobacter sp. P1_G5
ACGAACAGCCTGGGCGTGAGCTGGGCGACCGATGTGCCGACCGACAACGCCAGTGCGAGCATCAACTGGCAACGCTTCGTGAAGCTGGATCCGCATGGGTCGATCACGCTGTCGGGACTGGCGACGCTCGACCGAAGCAACCCGCACGCGCTGTCGACGCACTACCAGTTCGCACCTGACGGCAACTACAACCTCGCGACGCTGACGCTGAGCGACGACAGCGTCTACCAGCACGCCGTCAGCCTGCACGCCTGGATCCTGGACGACGATCCGACCGTGTGGGACGACGCGTCGCAAGCCCACGCGGGCGGCCCGGAGGCTTTCACCTACAGCGCCGACTCCTTCGGCGCGCTGTCGTTGACGCTGCACAACGACTCCCCCCTTCCGATGTTCGCGAGCCTGGGGGTGTTCGCCTTCAGTTCGGTGCAGGCGATTCCGGAGCCTGCAACGGCGCTGATGATGGCATTGGGCGTCGGATGGCTGGCATGGTGCCTGCGGCGCCAGGCCCCGCCCGCTACACCTCGCGGAACTGCCCGGCGTTCTCTCGCAGCCATGCTGCGGCGCGCGGCTCGTCCTGCTGCAGCGGGTGGAAATCCGGCCGGAAGTACGCTCGCCATGGCGTGAAGGTGTCGCGCACCAGCCCGCCCTTCGCGAACAGCAGGCGCCAGGCGCTGCGCCAGGTGCCGCCCTGCAGCAGCGCACCGTCGTGCCACAGGTTGCGCAGGGTCTGGCGCATCACGTCGGTGACGAAGAAGAAGGTGACGACGCGGAACCAGCGGATGCGCCAGCGGTGGTTGCCGCCACCGGCGCGGTAGACGTCGAACGCGGTGCTGCGGTGCTCGGTCTCCTCGGACGCATGCCACAGCCACATCGTGCGCAGCCGCGCCTCGGCGCCGTCGAGCCGCTGCGGGTGCTGCAGCATCCAGGCCGCCATGATCGCGGTGAAGTGCTCGTAGCCGGCCGTCACCGCCAGCGCATGGCGCGGGTCGCCGGCCATGCGCTGGAAGCGCGCGATGCGGCGCGCCGCGCGCGGCCCCCAGGTGTTGCGGTGGCCCTGCGCCTCGAGCTGGCCGTTGAACAGGCCGTGGATGCGGCGGTGCGTCGCCTCCTGCGCGACGAAGCCCTGCACCTCGTCGGCGAAGCCGGCCTGCACATCCGCCGGCAAGGCCTTCGCGGCGGCCCGCACTGCATCGATGAAGAACTGCTCGCCGACCGGGAAGCTCATCGACAGCGCGTTGAAGAACGCCGTCAGGAAGGCATCGCCACCGGCCCAGCGCCGCTCGAACGGGGTCGACAGGTCGACGAGCAGCGAACGGACGGTGTGGTGGGCCATGGCCCCGATCCTAGTGGGTCGAACGGCGTGCGCGGCGCAGGGTTTGCCGCAGGAAGTCGATCGCCCCGGGCGGCACCGCCGTCACCAGGTACAGCGCCCACAGCTTCGGCTGCTTCCAGCGCTGGCGCAGGCTGTCGCCGAAATGCCGGTGCGCGGCGGCGTAGTCCTCGCGGTACCACATCTCCATGCCGACCCATTCGTAGGCGCTCGCGATCGTCTCGGTCAGCAGCGCCGGCGGCAGGTCGAGCCGGCCCCCGCGCCGCTCGCGTTCGCGCTCCACCTCGGGCAGCAGCGTCTTCAGGTAGTTGCTCGCGATCATCCAGCGGTAGGCCGGCTGGGTCAGCTGGTCGGCGGCGCCCTTGCGGTACAGCACGGCGCTCGCGTCGAGCAGCGCGGCCGGGCCGGCGCGGCTCGCCTTCAGGTGGTAGGCATGGTCCTCGCCGGACACCATGCTCTCGTCGAAAYCGCCGATCGCGTCGGCGCGCTCGCGCGTCAGCATCAGCGTCGACGGCTGGCACAGGTTGCCGATCAGCATGCGCGAGCGCACGTCGCCCCAGTACACGCGGGTGCCGGCCTGCGGCCCGGTGGCATCGGGCACGAGCTCGGCGAGCCCCGCCTCGTGCTCGAACACCGCGATCCCGTGCTTCGCGAGCTGGCCATAGGCCGAGTACGCATCGCGCAGGTGCGCCTGCCGGACGAGCTGGCCGTGCTCGTCGACCACGTCGAGGTTGGTCCACAGCATGCCGACGCCGTGCGGCGCCAGCGCCCGCAGCGTGGCCACCTGCAGCTGCAGCTTCCACGGCTGCCACAGGTCGTCGGAATCGAGGAAGGCGATGAACTCGCCGCGCGCATGCGCCAGCCCCAGGTTGCGCGCCGACGACACGCCGCCGTTCGGCTTGCGCAGGTAGCGCAGCCGCGGCTCGTCGGCATAGCGGCGCCCGAGCACGCCGGCGGTGTCGTCACCGGAACCGTCGTCGACGACGATCAGCTCGAAGTCGCCGAAGGTCTGCGCCAGCACCGCGTCGATCGTGCCCGGCAGCAGCGCGGCGCGGTTGTAGGTCGGCATCACGATCGTGACGCACGGCGGCGGTGTCCGGCTGGCCGGTGACTCGCTCCTCACGCCCGTCACGCGTCCAGGCCGGCGTTGCGCCGGTTGCTGAAGGTCGCGCGGTCCATCTCGCGCACGTCGCACGAGACGGCCTGCACCTGCGGCAGCAGCGCCGCCAGCCCGCGCACGATCGCGGCCGACAGCTTCTTGCGGTCGGCCTCGCTGCGCCCGGTCAGCACGTAGGCGAACACATGGACGAAATCGGCATCGATGCCGCCGACCAGGCTGTGCTCGTGCACCAGCACGCGGATCTTCACGTCGCCGACGGTGAACAGCTCGCTGGCGAGCGCGGCGTCATGGACGGCACGCATCATCCGCTCGACCGGCACCTGGGCCGCGACCGACTTCGTGCACTCGAGGATGCAATGGGGCATGGGATCGTTCTCAGACGTCGAGGGTGTAGACGCGGGCCGCGGCACGCTCCGGCGCACTGTGGCCGCGCAGCGCCTGCGCCCACCCGGCGTCGTTGGCCGAGTGCGCCGGCGTCAGGCCGCGCACCATCACCGCGACTTCCTCGGAACCACCATCGATCTCGTTGAGCTGGTGCAGCTGCTCGTCGAACAGCCGCGCGATCGATGCGCCGGCGGCGTCGATCAGCACGAGGTAGCGGACTGGCTTGCTGTGCATCGTTGTTCTCCCTGGTCCGCTCAGCCGACCCAGCGGCGTGCGTTGTGGAACATCCGCATCCACGGGCTGTGGGCGGAAATGTCGCCCGAAGTCCAGCTCATCAGCACGTTGCGGAACACCCGCTCCGGGTGCGGCATCAGCACCGTGAAGCGGCCGTCGCCGGTGGTCACCGCGGTCAGGCCGTCGGGGCTGCCGTTCGGGTTCGCCGGGTAGGCCTCGGTCGGCCGGCCCGCGTGGTCGACGAAGCGCATCGCGCGCTTCACGGTGGCGGCGTCGCCGCGCTGCGAGAAATCGGCAAAGCCTTCGCCGTGCGCCACCGCGATCGGCAGGCGGCTGCCGGCCATGCCGCTGAAGAAGATCGACGGGCTCTCGAGCACCTCGACCTGCGCGAGGCGGGCCTCGAACTGCTCGCTGCGGTTGCGGGTGAACTTCGGCCAGTCCTGCGCGCCGGGAATGATCGGCGACAGCGCCGCCATCATCTGGCAGCCGTTGCACACGCCGAGCGCAAAGGTGTCGCTGCGCCCGAAGAACGCCGCGAACTGCTCGGCCAGCACCGGGTTGAACATCACCGAGCGCGCCCAGCCTTCACCAGCCCCCAGCGTGTCGCCGTAGCTGAAGCCGCCGCAGGCGACGAAGCCCTGGAACTGGTCGAAGCGCGCGCGGCCGGTCTGCAGGTCGCTCATGTGCACGTCGAAGGTGTCGAAGCCGGCCTGCGCCATCGAGTAGCTCATCTCGAGGTGGCTGTTGACGCCCTGCTCGCGCAGGATCGCCACCTTCGGGCGGGCGGTGTTGACGTACGGCGCGACCGGCGCCRCCGGGTCGAAGCTCAGCTGCAGGTGCAGCCCGGTGTCTTCGCTGCGGCCGGCGGCCTCGTGCTCGGCGTCGGCACACGCCGGGTTGTCGCGCAGCGTCGCGATGCGCCAGCTGACGTCGTCCCAGGCCTGGTGCAGCTCGCGCAGCGGCGCGCTGAACACCGCCTTCGCGTCGCGCCAGATCTCGACGACGCCACGCTCGTTGGTCTTGCCGATCACGTGGCTGTGCTTCGACAGGCCGTGCTCGCGCAGCACCTGCATCACCTCGTTGCGAGCGTCGGTGCGCACCTGGATCACGGCGCCCAGCTCCTCGTTGAACAAGGCCTTCAGCGTCAGCTCGGCGCGGCGCGCACCGACCTGCCCGGCCCAGTTCTTCGAGTCGCCGTGCTCGGCGCGGCTGTCGGCGATGCCGTCGCCTTCGGTGACCAGCATGTCGACGTTCAGGCTCAGGCCCAGGTGGCCGGCGAAGGCCATCTCGCAGGCAGCCGCCCAGAGGCCGCCGTCGCTGCGGTCGTGGTAGGCCAGCAGCTTGCCCTGGCTGCGCAGCTGGTTGATCGCGGCAACCAGCGACTTCAGCAGCGCCGGGTCGTCGAGATCCGGAACCTCATCGCCGAACTGGTTCAGCACCTGCGCCAGCATCGAGCCGGCCATACGGTTGCGGCCCTGCCCGAGGTCGATCAGCACCAGCGTCGTGTCGCCGGGCTGCAGCTGCGGCGTCAGCGTGCCGCGCACGTCGGCCAGCGTCGCGAAGGCCGTGACGATCAGCGAGACCGGCGCGGTGACTTGCCTGGCTGCGCCTTCATCGCTCCAGCGCGTGCGCATCGACAGGCTGTCCTTGCCGACCGGCACGCTGATGCCGAGCGCCGGGCACAACTCCATGCCGACGGCCTGCACGGTGTCGTACAGCGCCGCATCCTCGCCCGGCTCGCCGCAGGCGGCCATCCAGTTGCAGCTGAGCTTGATGCGTTCCAGCTCGATCGGCGCGGCCAGCAGGTTGGTGATGGCCTCGGCCACCGCCATGCGGCCGGAGGCCGGGGCATCCAGCGTCGCGAGCGGCGTGCGCTCGCCCATGCTCATCGCCTCGCCGCGGAAGCCGCGGAAATCCGCCAGCGTCACCGCGCAATCGGCCACCGGCACCTGCCACGGCCCGACCATCGGGTCGCGGTGGTTCAGGCCGCCGACGGTGCGGTCGCCGATCGTGATCAGGAAGCGCTTGCTGGCCACGGTCGGGTGGCGCAGCACGTCGAAGGCCACCTTGTCGAGCGACACGTCGGTGAGCTGCAGCGCCGGCAGCGTGCGTTCGACGCGCTTCACGTCGCGGTGCATCTTCGGCGGCTTGCCGAGCAGCACTTCCATCGGCATGTCGATCGGCGTGTCATCCGAACCGGGGTTGTCCAGCACCAGCTGCTTCTCGGCGGTCGTCACGCCGACCACCGCGAACGGGCAGCGCTCGCGCTCGCACATCGCGCGGAAGATCGGCAGCGCGTCAGGCGAGACCGCCATCACGTAGCGCTCCTGGCTCTCGTTGCACCAGATCTCCTTCGGCGCGAGGCCGCTCTCCTCCAGCGGCACCTGGCTCAGGTCGAAGCGCGCGCCCAGGCCGGCACCGTCGACCAGCTCGGGGAAGGCGTTCGAGATCCCGCCGGCGCCGACGTCGTGGATCGCAAGGATCGGGTTCGATTCACCGAGCGCCCAGCAGTGGTTGATGACCTCCTGCGCGCGGCGCTCGATCTCGGGGTTGCCGCGCTGCACCGAATCGAAATCGAGCTCGGCCGCGTTGGCGCCGGCCGCCATCGAGCTGGCCGCGCCGCCCCCCATGCCGATGCGCATGCCGGGGCCGCCCAGCTGGATCAGCAGCGTGCCGGCCGGGAACTGCAGCTTGTGCGTCTGGCTGTCGGAGATGCTGCCGAGGCCGCCGGCGATCATGATCGGCTTGTGATACCCGCGGCGCTGGCCGCCGACCGTCTGCTCGTAGACGCGGAAGTAGCCGGCCAGGTTGGGCCGGCCGAACTCGTTGTTGAACGCGGCGCCGCCGAGCGGGCCGTCGACCATGATCTGCAGCGGGCTCGCGATGTGCTCGGGCTTGCCGTAGGGCGACTGCTCCCACGGCTCGTTGGTGCCGGGCAGGTGCAGGTTCGAGACGCTGAAGCCGGTCAGGCCGGCCTTGGGCTTGGAGCCGCGGCCGGTCGCGCCCTCGTCGCGGATCTCGCCGCCGGCACCGGTGGACGCACCGGGGAACGGCGAGATCGCCGTCGGGTGGTTGTGCGTCTCGACCTTCATCAGCACATGCACCGTCTCCTCGCGCGGGCCGTACAGCGGCGCGTTGGTGTAGCCCTGCGGCAGCCAGCGTTCCGTGGGGCCGCCTTCCATCACCGACGCGTTGTCGCTGTAGGCCACCACCGTGTGCTGCGGCGCAAGCTGGTGGGTGTTGCGGATCATCGCGAACATCGAGCGTTCCTGCTCGATGCCGTCGATCGTGAAGCGGGCGTTGAAGATCTTGTGCCGGCAGTGCTCGCTGTTGGCCTGCGCGAACATCATCAGCTCGACGTCGGTGGGGTTGCGCTTCAGGCCGGTGAAGGCGGCGACCAGGTAGTCGATCTCGTCGTCGCTCAAGGCCAGGCCGAAGTCCTTGTTGGCGACCTCGAGTGCCTTGCGGCCTTGCCCGAGCACGTCGACATGCTCCATCGCGCGGCCGGCCTGTTCGTCGAACAGGTGGGCGGCGTCAGCGCGCTGCAGCAGCACGCTCTCGGTCATGCGGTCGTGCAGCAGCKCGGCCGCCTGTTGCAGCTCACCGGCTTCCAGCGGCTTGGCGGCGCCCAGCAGGCCAGCCAGGCCGGATTTCAGCACCAGGCGGTATTCCGTCACGCGCTCGACGCGCCGGATCGCGAGCCCGCAGTTGTGGGCGATGTCGGTGGCCTTGCTGGCCCACGGCGAGACGGTGCCCAGGCGCGGCGCCACCAGCACCAGCGCACCGTCGGCCGGGCCGGCATAGGCGTCGCCGTAGGTCAGCAGCGCAGCGAGCTTGTCGTGGGCGTCGCGCGGCAGCGGCTGGTCGCTCCACACCCAGTGGACGTGCCGAGCGTGCACGGCGGTGATGCGCGGGCTGATCGCCTGCAGCCGCGGCAGCAGGGCCTGGGCGCGGAAGGCGGACAAGGCGTTGCCGCCCTCGAAGTGCAGCAGATGCTTGGGTGTGGACGTCACGTTGGGGGCCAGCTTCGGGTTCTGGAGACCGGGTCGTGTTCAGGGACTGCCGGTGGAAACCCGGGATTTTACGGGGGTCGGTGCAATAATTCCGCCCCATGACGATCACGATCAAAACCGCCGAGGATGTCGCAGGCATGCGGATCGCCGGCCGGCTGGCCTCCGAAGTGCTGGACATGCTCACGCCGCACGTGAAGCCGGGCATCACCACCGAGCAGCTCGACAAGCTGGCGCACGACCACATCGTGGACGTCCAGCAAGGCATTCCGGCCCCGCTGAACTACGCGCCGCCGGGCTACACGCCCTACCCCAAATCGATCTGCACCTCGATCAACCACCAGGTCTGCCACGGCATCCCGAACGACCGGCCGCTGAAGGCGGGCGACATCGTCAACATCGACGTGACCGTCATCAAGGATGGCTGGCACGGCGACACCAGCCGGATGTTCGTCGTCGGCCACGGCTCGATCGCCGCGAACCGGCTGTGCCAGATGACCTACGACGCCATGTGGAAGGGCATCGTGAAGGTGAAGCCGGGCATCCACCTGGGCGATATCGGCCACTCGATCCAGACCTTCGCCGAGAACGCCGGCTTCTCGATCGTGCGCGAGTTCTGCGGGCACGGCATCGGCCGCAAGTTCCACGAAGAGCCGCAGGTGCTGCACTACGGCCGCCCCGGCACGCTCGAGGAGCTGGTGCCCGGCATGGTGTTCACGATCGAGCCGATGATCAATGCCGGCCGGCGCGACATCCGCGAGGCCGGCGACGGCTGGACCATCGTCACGAAAGACCGCTCGCTGTCGGCCCAGTGGGAGCACACCGTGCTCGTCACCGAGACCGGCTACGAGGTGCTGACGCTGTCGGCGGGCAGCCCGCCACCGCCGGCCTTCGTGACGGCCGCGGCCGCAGCCCCGTCCGCGACCACCACCGCCTGACGGTGGCCTCGATGGCGATGACGGTGGACACACCGGCGCCCGCTGCCGCGCGCAGCCTGGCGGAGCAGCGCAGCCGCTTCCGCGAGGGCAAGGCGGCGCTGATGGCGCACTTCCGCGAGTCGCGCGCCACCGCGCCGGCCGCGACCCGGCTGGTGCGGGCGCTGGCCCGCCACGTCGACCAGACGCTGCTCGGCCTGTGGGAGCACGCGATGATGCCGCCGGGTGCCGCGCTGCTGGCCGTCGGCGGCTACGGGCGTGCCGAGCTGTACCCACACTCCGACGTTGACGTGCTGGTGCTGCTGCCGCCCGGAGATGCGCTGCACAACGCCCGCATCGGCGCGCCAGGCTCCGACAACGATGCGCTGAAATCCTCGGTCGAGGGCTTCATCACCGCCTGCTGGGACCTGGGGCTGGAGATCGGCTCGAGCGTGCGCACCGTCGACGAATGCGTCGCCGAGGCGCATGGCGACGTGACGGTGCAGACCGCGCTGCTCGAATCGCGCTACCTGTGCGGCTCGAAGCGCGTGTTCAACGCCTTCCGGCGCGCGAATGCGGCCGCGATGGACCCGAAGGCCTTCCTGCGCGCGAAGACGCTGGAGATGCGCCAGCGCCACCAGAAGTACGAGGACACGCCCTACTCGCTGGAGCCGAACTGCAAGGAAAGCCCCGGCGGCCTGCGCGACCTGCAGATGGTGGTCTGGATCGCGCGCGCGGCGGGCCTGGGCCGCACCTGGACCGAGCTCGCGACGAAGGGGCTGATCACGCCGTTCGAGGTGAAGCAGCTGCAGCGCAACGAGGGCCTGCTGCGCCTGATCCGCGCGCGGCTGCACATGGTGGCCGGCCGCCGCGAGGACCGGCTGGTGTTCGACCTGCAGACCGCGGTGGCCGAGAGCTTCGGCTACGAGACCACGCAGATGCGCCGGGCGTCCGAGCAGCTGATGCACCGCTACTACTGGGCGGCCAAGGCGGTGACGCAGCTGAACCAGATCCTGGTGCTCAACATCGAGGAACGCATCAACGGCTCGCAGGATGCGCCGATGCGCCCGATCGGCACGCACTTCTTCGACCGCGCCGGCATGCTCGAGGTGGCGAGCGACGACCTGTACGAGCGCGAGCCGCACACCATCCTCGAGACCTTCCTGGTCTACCAGCAGACACCCGGCATCAAGGGCTTGTCGGCGCGCACGCTGCGCGCGCTGTACAACGCCCGCGAGGTGATGGACGGCGATTTCCGGCGCGACCCGGCGAACCGCGCGATCTTCATGCAGATCCTGCAGCAGCCCGAAGGCCAGACGCATGCCWTSCGGCTGATGAACCAGACCAGCGTGCTGGGCCGCTACCTGTGGGTGTTCCGGCGSATYGTCGGGCAGATGCAGCACGACCTGTTCCACGTCTACACGGTGGACCAGCACATCCTGATGGTGCTGCGCAACGTGCGGCGYTTCTTCATCCCGGAGCATGCGCACGAGTACCCGTTCTGCTCGCAGCTCGCCTCCACCTGGGACCGGCCGTACGTGCTGTACATCGCCGCGCTGTTCCACGACGTGGCCAAGGGCCGCGGCGGCGACCACTCCGACCTGGGAGCCACCGAGGTGCGGCGCTTCTGCCGCGACCACGGGCTCGACAAGGACGACACCGTGCTGGCCGAGTTCCTGGTCAAGGGCCACCTGACGATGTCGCGCATCGCGCAGAAGGAAGACCTGAGCGACCCCGAGGTGATCGAGAACTTTGCGCAGCTGGTGGGCACAGAGCGCCGGCTGACCGCGCTGTACCTGCTGACGGTGGCCGACATCCGCGGCACCAGCCCGAAGGTGTGGAACGCCTGGAAGGGCAAGCTGCTCGAGGACCTGTACCGACTGACCTTGCGCGCGCTGGGCGGCGCCACGCCGAACATGGACGCCGAGATCGAGGCGCGCCGGCAGGATGCGCGGCACACGCTGAACCTGTACTCGCTGCTGCCGGGCACCGAGGTGCCGCTGTGGAAGACGCTGGAGCTGAGCTATTTCGCGCGGCACGATGCCGGCGACATCGCCTGGCATGCGCGCTCGCTGTTCCGCCACGTGACGAGCACCGAGCCGATCGTGCGGGCGCGGCTGTCGTCGGTGGGCGAAGGGCTGCAGGTGCTGGTGTACGCGCCCGACCGGCCCGACCTGTTCGCGCGCATCTGCGGCTACTTCGACGGCGCCGGCTTCAACATCCTGGACGCGAAGATCCACACCACGCGTGCCGGCTATGCGCTCGACACCTTCCAGGTGATCAGCCCGCAGATGGAGCAGCACTACCGCGACCTGATCTCGCTGGTGGAGACGCAGGCGGCGCTCGCGTTGAAGGCCGAGGGCCCGTTGCCGGACCCGAGCCGTGGCCGGCTGTCGCGCCGCGTGAAGTCGTTCCCGATCACGCCGCGGGTGCTGCTGCGCCCGGACGAGCGCGGCCAGCGCTGGCTGCTGTCGGTATCGACCAGCGACCGCTCCGGGCTGCTGTACGCGATCTCGCGGGTGCTGGCACGCCACCACATCAACCTGCAGCTCGCGAAGATCACGACGCTGGGGGAGCGGGTCGAAGATACGTTCCTGATCGATGGCTCGGCCTTGCAGCAGAACCGGACCCAGATCGAGATCGAGAGCGAGTTGCTGGACGCGATCACGTAGTGCATCGATCAACGCTGCGTCGTATTCAACCAGCCCTTGCCCGCAAGGGTCGCTGCTAGTCGGAACTGGATCCGATGAGGATTGATACCTTCCCATCCGCAAAGAAGGCGTAGGCAAAGTCCCAAAAAACAGGGTATGCAGGATGTCCTGCTCTGAAACAGAATTTCTTCACTGCGTCAGCCTGCTTGGCCAAGCTCAAAGTGCAATCCTTCAACTCGACAAGCAACCCCTGAAACTCCCTTGAGTTCAACACCGAGTCGCTGGGGCCGGCCCCA
>NZ_JBFUCB010000155.1:0-10854 GCF_056405435.1 Rhizobacter sp. P1_G5
TCGTCAGCGTGCTGCTGGTCCACGCGGTGCCGGGATTGAAGCCGACCTGGCCGAACGAATCGACCACGGTGCCCGACTTCTCCAGTGTCACCGCGTCGTTGCCGTTGAAGTTGACGACGCCGACCTTCAGCGCGCCCGGCAGCGTGACGGTGGTCGTGAACGAGGCGTGGATCAGCACCAGCGTCTTGCCCGGCTCGAGCGTGCCGGTCAACGGCAGCGAGCTGGTCGGCGTGCTGCCGCCGTTCGCATACAGCCGCACCGTGTAGGCCGTGAGGTCCACCGTGCCCACGGTCGGGTTGTAGATCTCCAGCGCCTTGTTGTTGCTGCTGCCTTCGACGTACTCGCTGAAGAACAGCTCCGGCGTGTCGCCGCTGCTCGGCGCGGCGCTCACGACGACCGTGCCGCTGCGCTCGGCCGTCAGGCCGCCCGCGCCGCTCAGCACCAGCTTCAGCGAGAAACTGCCGGCCGCGGCATAGGTGTGGCTGAGCGTCGTGACGCCAACGGCCGGGGCCTCGACCGTGCCGTCGCCCCAGTCGACCGACAGCGCGCTGCCGTTGCTCGCCGCGATGCCGGTGATGCTGACGGCCGTGCCCACCACGCCGCTGCCCGGCAGCGTCGCGGCCAGCGCCGGCACGATCACCGGCGCGTCGGCCGTGAGCGTCAGGCCGACCAGCACCGGGTCGTGGTCCGACGAGCGGAACGGCGTTGCCGCAAAGCGGTCGTCGGTCTTGAACTCGGTGTTGTAGTCGAGCACCAGCGGCTCGTCGGCGTTGACGTGCCACACGGTGACACCGCTCACCTGCGCGCCCAGCGTCTCGCTCGCGAACGCGTGGTCGAGTGCGCCCGATTCGCCGTTGAACACGTAGCTGTAGCGGGCCTCTTCCGGCAGGCGCTTCAGCAGCTCCTCGAAGCCGCCGCCTTCCAGGCTCTTGACCGGGTCCTCGTTCAAGTACGAGTTGAAGTCGCCGACCATCAGCACGTCGGCCTCGCCCGAGATGTCGGTGAGCTGAGTCACCCACTTCTGCAGCGCGAGCGCCTGCCGGAAGCGCGAGACGTTCCAGCAGCCCTGGCCGTTGTCGGCATCCAGGTCGGCGGCCGAGGCCGGGCACGAGCCCTTGCTCTTCAGGTGATTCACCACCAGCCAGAAGCCGCCGAGGTTGTCGACCGCGGCGAAGCGCTGCGCGACCGGCGGGCGCAGGCCTCCGTCGACCGCGAAGTCCGGGTCGGTCGGCACCATCGCATTGCCGATCGGCGTCAGGCGCGCCGGCTTGTAGATCATCGCGACGGTGATCGCATCGGTGCCGGGCTTGCCGGCGTCGATCCACGCGTAGGTGTTGGCACCCAGCTTCGCGTTGACCGCGCCGACCAGGTCGGCGAGGGCCACGGTGCCGTTGTTCTCGATCTCCATCAGCCCGAGCGCATCGGCATCCAGCCCGACGATGGTCTCGACCAGCTTCGCGCGCTGGCGCACCAGTTCATCCGCGGTATTGGCGCCGCGCTGGCCGAGCGTCGTGAAGAAGTTCAGCACGTTCAGGCTGCCGGCACGCAGCGTGCCGCCGACGGCCGCCGGTGCGGCAGGGCGCGGGTTGGCCGCGGTGAACGCGAGGGCCGCGACCGGGTGCACATGGAAGGCATCGGCCGTCCAGGTCATCACGCCGCGCACGCCGGCCACCGTGTCGCCGACGCGGCGCGTGCCGTTGGTGTCGGCGGCGGAGAGGTAGGGAATCGGTGTCGGGTTCTGGATGCCGGCGCCGTCGTCCAGCACGATCTTCGCGAGCACGTTCGCGGCGTTCACCTCGTCGCGCGTCGCACTGCCCGGGTGGTTGTTGGCCTGGAACAGCCGGCCGCCGGTGGACAGCACCAGCTCGCCGTAGCGGCCCAGGTTGTGGACTTCGGAGACGGTGAGCGTCTGCTTGAACTCGACCAGCATGCCTTCGACCGCTTCGAGGTCGCCGGCGCTGGCCAGCGGCAGCGTGACCTCGCGCGCGGCGATGGTGGGGCCGGCGCCGCAGGTGCTGATCGCGGTGACGGTGGCCAGCTCGGTCAGCCGCTCGGGGTCGGTGCTGCCGCTCTTGAATTCGCTGACGGTGCCGCTCGCCTGCACGTAGTCGCCCACTTTCACGTCGGCACCGCCCGGCGCGTAGACGAACAGGCCCTCGGAGGTCTTCGGGTCGGCATCGGCGACCGGCTGCTGGATGAAGAAACCCTTCAGCTGCTCGTCGCCCTGGAAATCGGCGGTGACGACGCCGCGCACCGTGACGGCCTGGCCGTCGAACGGGCTCAGCGCGCCCGGGCCCTGCACCGCGGTGATGTCGCGCAGCGTGTTCGGCGCGGCGGGGCAGTCCGGCAAGGTCGTGACGGGCGGATTGCCGCCGCCGCCGGCGGGCGGCGCGTCATCACCGCCGCCGCCGCAGGCCGACAGCGCGGCCAGCAGGCCGACGATGACGCCGGAGGTCCAGGACGCGTGCCACTTGGAATGGTTCGACATGCAAGTTCTCCCTGTTCGCGGAACTTCCGTCCGCAACTTCAACCGAGCGGGGCGACCGCGAGGGGCGGCCGGCAAAGCCGCGCAGGTTGCGCTGCCGGCGTGTCAGTGTCGTGACACGGGGAGTGCTTGCAAGTTCACGGCCAGCCAGCTCACTGCCAGCGCAGCGTCCAGATGAAGTCCAGCGAGTTGTCGAGCCCCGACTGCGCGCGCAGCGTGAAGCGCTGGGCGATCCGGTAGATCAGCTGCCAGTTGCCGGTGGTCGCGTTCAGGCTGCGTTCGTAGCCGACGTACCAGCGCCGCGACAGCTGCTTGCCAAGCGACACCACCGTCTCGCGCACGTCGGTCGCGCTGTTCGTGTTCTGCGACACCGACAGGTCGTCGATGCCCAGCACCTTCAGCGGATCGGCGCCGCCGCCTTCGCCGGCCAGCAGCGCCAGCGCCGCGCGCTGCAGCAGCGCGGTGTCGGATTTGCCCAGCCCRTCGCTCGCGCGGCCGAGCAGCATCCACGAGAGCTTGTCGATGTCGGACAGCTCCGGCTCGGAGAACAGCCGCACGCGCGGCGTCAGCGCGGTGCCGGTGATCGCGACGCCGACGCGCACGTCGGTGTTCGGCCGCGTCGCCTCGATGTCGAGGCGCGGGTTCTCCGGCGTGCCGGTGAAGGTGATGACGCCGCGGTCGATCGTCAGCTTCTGGCCATAGGCGTTGTAGGTGCCGTCGACCGCGCGCACGCTGCCGTTGAGCGCCAGCTTGCCGCCCGGCGTCGTCAGCTTCAGCTCGCCTTCGAGCCGGGTGTCGATGCCGCGCCCGCGCAGCCGCAGCGCCTGGCCCAGGTTCACCGTCAGGTCGACCGCGACGTTGCGGTTGCTTGGTGCGCCGGTCGGCGCGGTGACCTCGATGGCGGTGTTGCGGTTCACGACCACCACGTCGCCCGACAGGCTGGGCGCGCTCGACAGGCTGAAATCGAACAGCCCTTCGTCGACCTTGAAGCTGCCGTCGACCTTCAGGTTGTCGCGGTCGAGCTCCACCTGCGCCTGGCCGGTGGTGACGATGCGCCGGTCGACCCGGCCCAGCAGCTGGAAGCGCTCGGCCACCAGCGTCATCTTCGCGTGCGGCTTCTCGCCGAACTCGGCCGCGCCGCTCAGCTTGACGGTGCCGTTGCCGGCGCGCGCCTGGAAGGTGTTGATCTTCGCGTTGTCGCCCTGCAGCGCGATGTCGACCTCGCCGTCGGTCACGTTGACGCCCTGCAGGATGTTGCGCGCCGACAGGTCGGAGCCTTTCATGTGGCCGGTGTATTCGATCGCACCGAAGCGCCCGCCGATGGTCGCGGTGGTGCCGAGCTTGCCCCCCAGGCGCCAGCCGGCCGGCACCCACGCGCCCCAGGTGCCGAGGTTCGCCACCTGCGCCTCGAGCACGCCTTGCACCGGCGCCTCGGGCTCGGGCCAGGCGCGCTTCGGCGAGGTGCGCACGACGATCGCGCCGGCCGCCACGCCGAGCTGGTTGCCGGCCAGGCCCTGCGTGAAGTTCCAGACGCCGTCCTGCGCGCTCAGGCCGAGCCGCAGGTCGGTCAGGCCGAGCGGCTGCGTGCCGGTTTCGTCGGTCACCGAGAGATCGCCGCGCACGCGCTCGAGCACGATGTCGGCGCTGAACTCGGCCGCCTGGTGCACGACGATCCTGCCGCCGATCTGCAGGTCGCCGCCCCAGCCGAAATCCGGCTGCAGCCGGCGCAGCAGCGGTGCGATCGCGACCGGCTGCAGTTCGGCCTGCACGTCGAGCTGCTGCGTCTGCACGCCCTGGCCGGCCTGCCAGCGGATGRCGTCCCAGCGCAGCCCGGCGCCGAGGATGTCGGCGCGGCCGGCCGATACGTTGACCGACGGCGCGTCGCCCGCCTGCACCTCGACATCGACGTTCTGCGCCAGCAGCCACGGCGTGCTGCCGGGCTGGCTGCTGCGCACCTCGGCCTGCTGCAGCGTGCCCTTCCAGTTCAGCGGGGTCGGCGGCTTGCCGGCGGTGTTGCCGATGGAAGGTCGCGGTGACGTGCCGTCGAACGGCGCGCCGGTGAGGCTGCCGCGGGCGGTCACGAGCACCAGCGTGCGGCCGGTGGCGGGAGAGGGGGCCGAGGCGGCCGCTGCAGCCGCGGGCGGGGCGCTGGCTGCCGCGGAGGCCGCAGCAGATGCTGCAGCGACGGGGCGAGTCGCCGCAGGCGCGCTGGCCGCTCGCGCAGCGGGTGGCGGCTGCACGCTGTCGACCCAGGCCGGCGGCAGGGCCTTCAGCTCGCTGCGCCAGTTCAGCGTGTGCGAGCGGGCCGTGCCCTGCAACTGCAGCCGGCTGCTGTCGAGGCCCTGGCCGCGCCAGGCGCCCTGGGCGATGTCGGCGCTGAGCTCCAGCGGCGCATCGGCGCTGCTGCCGGCCTGCCAGCGCAGGTCGGCCCGGCCGACCGCCAGCGGGCCGGCGCGCAGCGTCGCGAGCTTGCCCTGGCCCTGCGTCTTCACGTCGGGCCAGCGGCCGGTCAGCTCGGCCTCGCCGTTGAAGCTGCCGTTCAGGCCTTCGAGCAGGCCGGAGGCCTGTGCGCCGGGCAGCAGCTTCAGCAGCGGCTGCAGGCGCGCCAGCACCGGCGCGCGGGCATCGACATGCCAGCGATCGGCCGCGCCGCGCGCATCGGTGGCGAGCGTGCCTTCGGCGTTCAGCGCGTTGCCGCCGGCGTCGAGTTTCACGCTGGCGGCGAACGGCGCGCCGGCGCTCGGGTGGTGCAGCGCGAGGTCGCCCCGCAGCGGCACGCCGGCCAGCACGCTGTCGCCGATCACCGCGCTGATGTCGCCGCGCAGCGCGGCCAGGCGGTCGAGCAGCGTCGCACCGCGCGGGGCCGGGGCGGTCACGCTGTCGGGCACCGTCACGGCCAGCTCGCCCTTCACGTTCAGCCGGTGCGGCCCGAGGTGCCAGCTCGATTCGGGCGGCCCGGGAAACCAGGCCGCAGGATCGAAATCGACCAGCGCGCCTTTCGCCTTGGCCTGCCACTGAGCCGCACCGCGCTCGGCGCTGCCGCTCAGGCTGGCCTGTGCCGCGCCGGCGGAGGCGCGCAACTCGCGCAGCTCGATGTGCCGCTCATCGCCTTGCGCATCCACCTTCAGCTGCACCGCGCGCGCCGGCTGCAGCAGCTGGCCCTTCAGGTCGACCAGCGCCTTGAAGCTCGGCGGCTGTGCGCTGCCGTCGGGCAGCGGCGGGTGGGTCTGGCCGGACAGGGTGACGGGGCCGCCGAGCGTCATCGCCGGCAGGTTCGGGTCGAGCTCGGACGGCGCGATCTTGTCGAGCGTCGCGTTCAGCTCGAAGTTGCCGCCGTCGACGCGGCCGGTGCCGCTGACGCTGCCGGCCKGCTTGGCGGTGCCGGCGAGCACCGCTTCGAACGCAGCGAGCTCGAACTGCCGCGGCTGGTCGGCGCGTCCGCGCACGTCGAAGCTCAGCTGGCGCAGCGGCAGGCGCTGCTGGTCCCAGCGGCCGGGGGTGTCGTTGCGCAGCGTGCCGCGCGCGGCGAGGCCGCCCTGGCCGGCCTTCGCATCGGTGGGGGCGATCGAGACCGTGCCGCTCAGCGCGGTGACGGGCGCGCTGGTCAGCAGGGCCGACAGGTCGAGCGCCTGCGTGCTGGCATCGACCTGCGGCAGCGGCCAGCTGTCCCACGGCGCGACGGTGGCGGTGGCGTCCAGCGACTGCCCTTGCGCGCGCAACGCGGCCTTGGCATTGAAGCGCGCGAGCGGGCCCTTCGCCGACAGGCCGGCATGCCAGTCGTTGCGCAGCGATTTCGCCCAGGCCGGCAGCGTCGGCAGGGCCGCCTCGCTGCCGCTGCCCTGCACGCCGGCCAGCTGCAGCTCGAGCGGCATGTCGCCGTCGGCGCCGATCTGCGCGCGGCCGGTGACCTGCAGCGCATCGAGCCGCAGCGAGACACCGCTGACACGGTGCAGCGCGCCGCGCTCGGCGCCCAGCGCGACCTTGGCGGCGATCTCGCGCAACGGATGCGCCTCCAGCCCCGGCACCAGCAGCGTGCCGACCGTCAGCTGGTCGACGTACACCTCGACCGGCGAGCGCAGCGAACTCGGCAGACCCGACGGCTTGGCATTCGGATCGCTGGGGCCGATCTGCACCGTGACGCGCTCGGCCGACATCGCATCGGCATGCACCGCCGCCCACGAACGCGGGTAGGGCGTGAACGACAGCGAGAGGCCGCGCCAGCGCAGCGCGTCGATCACGATGCGGTCGTGTTCGCCGAGCACGACGACGACCTGCTTCGCGCTGAAATCGCCGACCAGCGAACCGCGTGGCTCGCTGACCTGCAGCAACGGCAGCGAGCGTGCGACGTTGCCGAGCAGCCACGCGGTGCCGCTCTCGCTGCCGGCCGCCCACAGCGCGGTGCCGACCAGCGCGGCCGGCAGCACGATCAGCAGCACGAAGCCGATGATCAGCAGCGCGACCCACCAGCGGCGTCGGCGCAGCGGTTTGGCGGGGGGCGTGGCTTCGGTGTCGTCGCTCATGCGAGTTCTAGAAGGCGATGCCGACGCTCAAATGGAGGCGGTTCTCGTCGACCGCCTGGCCGTGCGCATAGTCGATGCGCAGCGGCCCGACCGGGCTGCGCCAGCGCAGGCCGACGCCGTAGCCGTAGACCGAGTTCACGTGGCCCCAGGTGTCGGACGCGTTGCCGCCGTCGGCGAACACCGCCCACCACAGCGAGGGCATGCGCGGCGAGATCGGGCGGGCCAGTTCGATGCTGCTGGTCAGCAGGAAGCGGCCGCCGTAGAGCTCGCCATCCTTGATCACACCCAGCGAGCGGTAGGCGTAGCCGCGCACCGAGTCGTCGCCGCCGGCGCGGAACAGCAGCGCATCCGGGATGCCGACATCGGGTTTCGCGAACACGCCGCCGGCCTCGACCCGCGCCTGGCCGTACCAGCGCTGGCCGAGCGGCCAGTAGCCGGTCAGGCGGCCGTAGGTGCGGCCGAACGGGCCGTTGCTGGCGAAGTTGTTGATGGCATAGCCGCCGGCCGCCTGGATCGAGGCGGTCAGGCCCTTGGTGGGCAGCAGGATGCTGTCGACGTCGCGCCAGACCCAGTTGTAGTTCTGCGAGACGGCGCGGCTGTCCTGCTCGGCGGTGTCGTTGGTGAGCTTCGAGTCGAGCACCTCGACGAAGATCAGCCGCTCGATGTGCTCGGTGTCGAGCGAGCGGCCGACCCGCACGCGCGAGTTCAGCGTGATCGCGCCGGCCGAGTCGAGCCGCGAGATGCTGGTGGCGATCAGGTTGCGGTACTGGCCGTCGGTCGGGTTCGACGTGAGGTCGGCGTCCCACGAGCGCAGGTCGCGGCCGAGTTCGAACTTGTTGTGCAGTTGCGCGTTGAAGCCGAACGGCCGGCGGTGCCGGTGCTCGAAGGTGAAGCGCCCGCCGGTGTTGTCGCTGTAGCCGATGCCGAAGGTGGCCTGCTGCAGCGTCTGCTCGCGCACCCGCACCGTCACCGGCGTCGCCGCGGCAACCGCCGGATCGGGATCGATCTCGACCGAGACGCCCTCGAACAGCCCGAGCTTGCCCAGGCGTTCCTGGAAATCGAGGATGCGCTTCTCGGTGTAGGGCGTGCCGGGGCCGAAGTCGGCGAGGTTGCGGATCGCGCCTTCGTCGTAGCGCTGCAGGCCTTCGATGCGGAGCTCGCCGAGGTGGAACAGCGGGCCGCTGTCGAGCACCGCGGTGATGCTGGCCTTCTGCGTCGACGCGTCGACGCGTGCCTCGGTGCTCTTCCATTGCGCGGCCGGGTAGCCGTCGGCGCGCAGCCGGGCCACGGTCTCGTTCTTCGCCTCGCCCCACAGGCCCTGGCGGAACGGGCGGCCGAGCTTCAGCGGCCACTGGTCCTCGAGGCGGTCGAAGGTCTCGCGCGCGGCCGGATCCTTGGCATCGAGGCCCTTCTTCAGCTCGCCTTCGATCTGCAGGTCCCAGTGGTCGACGCGGGTGCGCGGACCGACCTGCAGCACCAGCTTGATGACCGGCAGGCCTTCGGGCGTCTCGCTGCGCTCGACGGTGGCTTCGGCGTTGAAGTAGCCCTCGGTCTCGACCAGCGTCCTGGCCTGGGCCGGCGCGGCCGCGGCGAGGCGGTCGAGCTCGGCACGGGTGATGCCTTCCTGCGTCGACGACTGGAAGCGGCCGAGGTCGAGGTAGGTGGTGAGCAGGGCCTTCAGGTCGTCGGGGGCCTCGATCTCGAGCCGGTAGGCGACGAAGGCCGGAGCGGACGCGGCCGCCGCCGGTGCAGCAGYGGCGGCCGGGGGAGATTCGGGCTTGCTGCCGTCGTCGCTGCCGGGCTTGAAGATCGCGCAGCCCGACAGCGAGATCGACAGCGCGAGCCCGGCGGCCAGCAGGGGCGGTGCGGGCACCCTCATTTGCTCAGCAGCCGCATGGCACCTTCGAGGCCTTGCAGCGTGAGCGGAAACATGCGCTGGTTCATCAGCTGGGCGACGATCGAGATGCTCTGGCGGTAGCCCCAGACGCCTTGCGGCTCGGGGTTGATCCACGCGAATTTGGGGAAGGCATGCGTGAGGCGCTGCAGCCATTCGGCGCCGGCCTCCTCGTTGTTGTATTCGACGCTGCCGCCGGGCTGCAGGATCTCGTAGGGGCTCATCGTCGCGTCGCCGACGAAGATCAGCTTGTAGTCCTTGTTGTACTTGCGGATCACGTCCCAGGTGGAGAATTTCTCGCTGTAGCGGCGGCGGTTGTTCTTCCACATGAAGTCGTAGACGCAGTTGTGGAAGTAGTAGAACTCCAGGTGCTTGAACTCGGCCTTGGCGGCGCTGAACACCTCTTCGACGCGGTGGATGTGTTCGTCCATCGTGCCGCCGACGTCCATCAGCAGCAGCACCTTCACCTTGTTGTGGCGCTCGGGGACCATCTTGATGTCGAGGTAGCCGGCGTTGGCGGCGGTCGAGCGGATGGTGTCGTCGAGGTCGAGTTCCTCGTCGGAGCCTTCGCGGGCGAAGCGGCGCAGGCGGCGCAGCGCGACCTTGATGTTGCGGGTGCCGAGTTCGAGCGAGTCGTCGTAGTCCTTGAACTGGCGCTGGTCCCAGACCTTCACGGCGCTCTTGTTGCGGGACTTGTCCTGCCCGATGCGGATGCCTTGCGGGTTGTAGCCGTAGGCGCCGAACGGGCTGGTGCCGCCGGTGCCGATCATGCGGTTGCCGCCTTCGTGGCGTTCCTTCTGTTCCTCGAAGCGCTTCTTGAGCGTCTCCATCAGCTCGTCCCAGCCCATCTTCTCGATCGCGGCCTTGTCCTCGGGGCTGAGTTCGAGCTCGAGCTTCTTCTGCAGCCAGTCGAGCGGGATGTCCTGCGTGAAGTCGGTGAGCAGCTCGACGCCCTTGAAGTAGGCGGCGAAGGCGCGGTCGAACTTGTCGAAGTTGGCCTCGTCCTTGACGAGCGTGGTGCGGGCGAGCAGGTAGAACTTGTCGACGCTCGGGCCGCCTTCGTCGTCGATCACGCCGGCTTGCAGTGCTTCGAGCAGCGTCAGGTATTCCTTGACGGAGACCTTCAGCTTGGCGGCGCGCAGGGTGAAGAAGAAGTTGGTCAGCATGGCGGGCTGGGCGCGGCGTACCGCGATGAAACTACGGCGTATTGTGACTTCGTCTGCGCGCACCGTCCTCGTGCGCATACCCCATTGTTGCGGTGCGGCATTCCGGTTGTCCTACGGGGGCTTCTTGCATGATGTTCCGGCTGACATCCATGCCTCTGCTTGTGACATGAAGTTTCCGGCGCGCAAGTGCTTCCTGATGACGATGCTGATGGTGGGGGCCGCTGCTGACGCTGGGGCGGCGCCGCCGGTGCCGTGCCGCGCGRATCCGTTCGCCGACGCCGGCCCGGCCGACCGCGAGGCGCTGCTGTTGCGGCGCTGCGGCGGCGAGCGCATCGACTGGCGCGTCGAGACACCGCGCGCGAATCCGACCGACGTGGGCCCGAGCCAGCTGCGCTCGCGGGTCGAGACCAGCACGACCGAGACGCTGGGTGGCGGGCTGAAGACGTCGATGCGGATGAGCTGGGCGGGGTTACGCACCGAGACCGAGCCGGGGCTGCGAACCGAGCAGGCCACCGTGGCGGCMGGAGCCCAGCTGCGGCTGGCCAGCAGCTGGGCGCTGCAGATGAACCTGGGACGCGACGTGGCGGGGGTGCCGCGCAACCGGGCGACCTTGTCGAGCGTGTGGCAGCCGCTGCGCAGCGGGACGCTCTATGCCGAGTGGGCGGGGAGCGGGCTGTCGGCGAGCGAGACCGAGGTCAACCGGGTGGGGGCGCGGTGGTGGCTCGTGCCGCGGCGGCTGTCGTTCGATCTCGGGACGGCGCAGCGGCCTGGAGTGCCGGGCTGGGAGGA
>NZ_JBFUCB010000156.1:0-10775 GCF_056405435.1 Rhizobacter sp. P1_G5
GGGCGTGATCGGCATCATCGGCATCATCCTGCTGATCGGCATCGTCAAGAAGAACGCGATCATGATGATCGACTTCGCGATCGACGCCGAACGCAGCCAGGGCAAATCGCCGCGCGAGGCCATCCACCAGGYGGCGCTGCTGCGCTTCCGGCCGATCMTGATGACGACGCTGGCGGCGCTGTTCGCCGCGCTGCCGCTGATGTTCGGCGGCGGCGAAGGCTCCGAGCTGCGCATGCCGCTCGGGCTGTCGATCTTCGGCGGGCTGATCGTCAGCCAGGTGCTGACGCTCTTCACGACGCCGGTGATCTACCTCGGCTTCGACCGGCTGGGCCGGCGCGTGCGCCGCGCCGGCGCCCTGCCCGAGCGTTCTTCCACGGACGGAGCGGCGGGATGAACCTGTCCAGGCCCTTCGTCACGCGGCCGATCGCGACCGTGCTGCTGACCATCGGCATGGCGCTGGCCGGCATCGGCGCATTCTTCGTGCTGCCGGTGGCGCCGCTGCCGCAGGTGGATTTCCCGACCATCTCGGTCAGTGCCTCGCTGCCCGGCGCGAGCCCCGACACGATGGCCAGCAGCGTCGCCACGCCGCTGGAGCGCCACCTCGGCACCATCGCCGGCGTCAACGAGATGACCTCGTCGAGCTCGAGCGGCTCGGCCCGCGTGACGCTGCAGTTCGACCTGAGCCGCAACATCGATGGCGCGGCGCGCGAGGTGCAGGCGGCCATCAATGCGTCGCGCGCCGACCTGCCGTCCACGCTGCGCAGCAACCCGACCTATCGCAAGGCGAACCCGTCGGACGCGCCGATCATCATCCTCGCGCTGACCTCGAAGACCCGCACGCCGGGACAGATCTACGACGCGGTGTCGAACATCGTGCAGCAGAAGCTCGCGCAGGTCGACGGCGTCGGCGACGTCGAGCTCGGCGGCGGCTCGCTGCCGGCCGTGCGCGTGGAGCTGCTGCCGTTCGCGCTGAACCGCTTCGGCGTCAGCTCCGAGGACGTGCGCGCCGCGATCCAGGCCTCGAACGCGAACCGGCCCAAGGGCGCGATCGAGGACGGCGAGCGCCGCATGCAGATCTACACGCCGCCGCCCGGGCGCACCGCCGCCGACTACCGCGGGCTGGTGGTGGCCTGGCGCAACAACTCGGCGGTGCGGCTCTCGGACGTGGCCAAGGTGAGCGACGGCGTCGAGAACGTGCGCACGCTGGGTCTCTTCAACGGCCAGCCGGCGGTGATCGTGCTGCTGACGCGCCAGCCCGGCGCCAACGTGATCGAGACGGTCGACGGCGTGCGCGCGCTGCTGCCCGAGCTGCGCGCGCAGCTGCCGAGCGACATCGATCTGCAGGTGGCCTCCGACAGCACCAACTCGATCCGCGCCTCGCTGCGCGAGATCGAGGGCACGCTGGTGATCTCGGTGCTGCTGGTGGTGGTCGTCGTCAGCGTGTTCCTGCGCAGCCTGCGCGCGACCATCGTGCCGGCGGTCGCCACCGTGGTGTCGCTGCTCGGCACCTTCGGCGTGATGTRCCTGCTGGGCTACAGCCTGAACAACCTGAGCCTGATGGCGCTGACGGTGGCCACCGGCTTCGTCGTCGACGATGCGATCGTCGTGCTGGAGAACACCAGCCGCCACATCGAGTCCGGCATGGACCGCTTCGAGGCGGCACTGGTCGGCGCGCGCGAAGTCGGCTTCACGGTGCTGTCGATCAGCCTGTCGCTGGTGGCGGTGTTCATCCCGCTGCTGTTCATGAGCGGGCAGATCGGCCGGCTGTTCCGCGAGTTCGCGGTGACGCTGTCGGTGGCGGTGCTGATCTCGCTGGCGATCTCGCTGACCACCACGCCGATGATGTGCGCCTGGCTGCTGAAGCCGGGCGGCCACGTGCGCAAGCCGCCGGGCCGGCTCGCCCGCTTCTCGGAGCGCGTGTTCGCCGGCGTCTTGCGCGGCTACGAGCACAGCCTCGACTGGGCGCTGCACAGCAAGGCGCTGGTGATGCTGATCCTGCTGGCGGTGATCGGCCTCAACGTCTACCTCTTCAAGGCGACGCCGAAGGGCTTCTTCCCGCAGCAGGACAACGGACAGCTGAACGGCGGCCTCGCGGCCGACCAGAGCATCTCGTTCGAGGCGCTGCAGGGCAAGCTGAAGCAGCTGGTCGACATCATCCATGCCGATCCGGCGGTCGACACGGTGGTCGGCTTCACCGGCGGCGGGCGCGCCGGCGGCGGCTTCATGTTCATCAACCTGAAGCCGGTCGGCCAGCGCAAGGACGGCGGCCAGGCGGTGATCGCGAGGCTGCGCCCGCAGCTGGCCACCGTGACCGGCGTGCAGCTGTTCCTGAACCCGGTGCAGGACCTGCGGGCCGGTGGCCGATCGAGCAACTCGACCTACCAGTACACGCTGAAGAGCGACAACATCGCCGACCTGCGCAGCTGGGCGCTGAAGCTGGCCGACCAGATGCGCACGAAGGAAGAGCTGGCCGACGTCGACACCAACCAGCAGGACAACGGCGTGCAGAGCTTCGTCGACATCGACAAGGCGACCGCGGCGCGGCTGGGCATCACGACGCGCGATGTCGACAACGCRCTSTAYGACRGCTTCGGCCAGCGCCAGGTGGCCACCATCTACGACGAGCTGAACCAGTACCACGTCGTGATGGAGGCGGCGCGCAGCCTGACGCGCAGCCCGACCTCGCTGAACGACGTGTACATCCCGCGCAAGGCCGGCACCGGCGCGGCGACCACCGCGACGCTGTCGGTGAACCCGGCGCTGCGCGATGCCTCCAGCGGCTCGGCGCTCTCCAACACCGCGAACACGATGGTGCCGCTGCAGACGCTCGCGCGCTTCAGCGAGAGCGCGACCCCGACCTCGATCAACCACCAGGACGGCGAGCTCGCGACGACGGTGTCGTTCAACCTGCCCGAGGGCGTGAGCCTGTCGGACGCGCAGGCGGCGGTGAAGCAGGCCGAAGCCGACATCGCGATGCCGGCCAATGTGCGCGGCAGCTTCGCGGGCACGGCGCGCGGCTTCCAGGATTCGCAGGCGCAGCAGCCGCTGCTGATCCTGGCGGCGATCGTCGTGATCTACATCGTGCTGGGCGTGCTGTACGAGAGCCTGGTGCACCCGGTGACGGTGCTGTCGACGCTGCCGTCAGCGGGCGTCGGCGCGGTGCTCGCGCTGCTGATGTTCCGCATGGAGTTCTCGATCATCGCGCTGATCGGCGTGTTCCTGCTGATCGGCATCGTCAAGAAGAACGCGATCCTGATCATCGACTTCGCGCTCGAGGCCGAGCGCTCGCGCGGGCTGTCGCCGCTCGAGGCGGTGCGCGAGGCCTGCCTGCTGCGCTTCCGCCCGATCCTGATGACGACGCTGGCCGCAGGCCTCGGCGCACTGCCGCTGGCGATCGGCTTCGGCGAGGGCTCCGAGCTGCGCCAGCCGCTCGGCGTGGCCATCATCGGCGGGCTGATCGCGAGCCAGCTGCTGACCCTGCTTACGACGCCGGTCGTCTACCTCCTGCTCGACAAGCTGCGCCGCCGCAGCGCCGACGAGCGCCACCTGAGCCGCGGCACTGATGCCGCCGCTGCGCACGCATGACTCCACGCATGACTCCACGCATGACTTCGCGACTCACTCCCCTCGCGGCCGCGTTGCTGCTGCTGGCCGGCTGCGCGGTGACCCCGCGCTACCAGGTGCCCGACACCGCGCTGCCGGCGGGCTACAAGGAAGTGCCGGCCGCGGCCGAGGGCTGGCTGCCGGCGGCGCCCGCCGACGCGTTGGACCGCGGCCCCTGGTGGACGCTGTTCGGTGACGAGACGCTGAACACGCTCGCCGCGCAGGTCGAGGTGTCGAACCAGAACGTCGCGGCCGCGGTGGCCGCGTATGCGCAATCGCAATCGCTGGTGAAGGAGGCGCGGGCCTCGTTCTTCCCGAGCGTGAGCCTGAGCGGCGGCGCAACGCGCTCCGGCGGTGGCGCGCGCACGTCGACCGGCAACACCTACCAGGTGGGCCTGGGCGCAAGCTGGGAGGCGCCGCTGTGGGGCAAGCTGGAGGCGGGCGTCGACACCGCGACGGCGACGGCGCAGGCGAGCGAGGCCGACCTGGCGTCGGCACGGCTGTCGGCGCAGGCGGCGCTCGCGACCAACTACTTCTCGCTGCGCGAGGCCGACGCCGAGATCGACGTGGTGACGCGCACGGTCGAGGGTTTCACGCGCTCGCAGACGATCACGCAGAACCGCTACGACGCCGGCATCGCGCCGAAGAGCGACCTGCTGCAGGCGCAGACGCAGCTCGCGAATGCGCAGGCGGATCTCGCGACCTTGAAGCGCCAGCGCGCGGTGCTGGAGCATGCGATCGCGGTGCTGGTGGGCAAGGCGCCGTCGCAGTTCTCGTTGCCGCCGGCGGCCTGGCAGATGACGGTGCCGGCGGTGCCGCTGGTGGTGCCGTCGGAGCTGCTGCAGCGCCGGCCCGACATCGCCGGTGCCGAGCGCAGCGTGGCGTCGGCGAATGCGCAGATCGGCATTGCGCGCAGCGCGTACTTCCCGAGCTTGTCGCTGAGCGGCTCGTATGGGCAGCAGAGCAGCGCGGCGAGCCAGCTCTTCAATGCGAGCCAGAACCTGTGGTCGCTGGGCGTGTCGGTGGCGCAGACGATCTTCGATGCGGGGGCGACGCGGGCCCGCGTGGAAGGTGCCGAGGCGAGCCGAGATGCTGCTGTCGCCCGCTACCGGCAGACGACGCTCGCGGCGCTGGGTGCGGTGGAAGACCAGCTGTCGCTGGTGCGGATGCTGGCCGAGCAGTCGCCGCTGCGCCAGCAGGCCTCGAAGGCGGCGGACGATACCGAGGTGCAGACGCTGAACCGGTACCGCGCCGGGCAGGTCAGCTACCTGGAGGTGGCGACGGCCCAGTCATCGGCGCTGAGCGCGCGGCGGGCGCTGGTACAACTGCAAGTCGATCAGCAGCTGGCGGCGATCGGGTTGATCCAGGCGATGGGCGGTGGGTGGCACGCGAGCTGGGCAGCCAAGCCCGGATGACAATCCGGGTTGACGCAAGGAGACCTTCATGCCCGACTCCATCATCACCACCAAAGGCCGCACCACGGTCCCGGCACAAGTCCGCGAACAGCTCGGCATTCGCGAAGGCACGCGTCTCGTCTGGCATGTGATGCCCGATGGCAGCTTGATCGTCCGAGCGAAGACGGGTTCGCTGCGAGACATGGCGGGCATGCTGAAGTCGAAAACGCACAACAGCACGAGAGTCAGCATCGACGACATGAAGGCTTGGCGTCGATGACGAGATACCCTGATCAACCCCCACTTGTTCGCTCGTCAAAGTCGAAGGACCAGGGCGGCGCTCAAAGGCGCGTGCGGGGAGGCTGTGGCTCGCCGCACGCGTCTTTGCCGCGCCAATGCCCAAACCAGTTCGACACGCCCCAGTTCCGAGCTAAACTCGCGCCGCCAGGAGAGAGCTTCCAAGCGAAGCCGCCGAAGGCGCAGGTCCGGCAGAGATGCCGGCTCGAACGCTCAGGCAAAAGGACTGGCAAGCGCCCCGCGAGGGGCGTTCCTCGCTGGAGAGAGGCTCACCCCGAGTGAGTCCACCGAAGGGGCAAGCGGTTGACCGGGATCCGGGGGCCGCCAATCTCTCAGGTAAAKCGGACAGAGAGGGCATCCCCAACGCGTCGGCCGGCATGGCGACTCGTTGGTCCGGTGAATGCCCTCGGAGAAGACCATGTCCGCCATCGACCTGCCGAACACCCCGCTGCTGAAGACCCCCCTCCACGCATTGCACCTCGAACTGGGCGCCAAGATGGTGCCCTTCGCCGGCTACGAGATGCCGGTGAACTACCCCGGCGGCATCATCGCCGAGCACAAGCACTGCCGCAGCGCCGCCTCGCTGTTCGACGTCTCCCACATGGGCCAGGTCCGCCTGGTCGGCCCCGACGCCGCGAAAGCCCTCGAATCGCTGGTGCCCGTCGACATCGTCGACCTCGCCGTCGGCAAGCAGCGCTACGGCTTCTTCACCAATGCCAGCGGCGGCATCCTCGACGACCTGATGATCACGCGCCGCGAGAACGACGTGCTCGTCATCGTCAACGCCGCCTGCAAGGACGCCGACATCAAGCACCTGGTGACCCACATCGCCCACAAGTGCACCGTGCAGCCGCTGCCCGAGCGCGCGCTGCTCGCGCTGCAGGGCCCGCAGGCCGTGAAGGCGCTGGCCCGCCTGAATGCCGATGCCGCCACCCTCACCTTCATGACCGGCCGCGCGCTGACGCTGGCCGGCGCCGACTGCTTCGTGACCCGCTCCGGCTACACCGGTGAAGACGGCTTCGAGATCTCGGTCGCCGCCGACCAGGCCGAATCGCTGGCTCRCGCGCTGCTCGCCCAGCCCGAGGTCAAGCCCTGCGGCCTCGGCGCGCGCGACACGCTGCGCCTGGAAGCCGGCCTGTGCCTGTACGGCCACGACATCGACGAGAAGACCACGCCGGTCGAGGCCGGCCTCACCTGGGCGATCCAGAAGGTGCGCCGCGCCGGTGGCGCACGCGCCGGCGGCTACCCCGGTGCCAGCGTGATCGACGGTCAGCTCGCCCACGGCACCACGAACAAGCGCGTCGGCCTGCTCGGCCTCGAGCGCGTGCCGGTACGCGAAGGCGCCACCATCGTCGACGGCCAGGGCCACAGGCTCGGCCACGTGACCAGCGGCACGCTGTCGCCCAGCGTCAACCAGCCGATCGCGATGGCCTACCTCGCCGGCAACCACGCGCTGCCGCACCACGAGGTGTTCGCCGAGGTGCGCGRCAAGCGGCAGCCGATGCGCGTCGCGCCGATGCCGTTCTCGCCGCACCGCTATTTCCGTGGCTGATCTGCCTCCCCTTCCCCTTCTTCACATCGCCCCCAAGGAGCCCCTGATGACCACCATGTACACCCCCGACCACGAGTGGATCAACATCGAAGACCACGAGGCCGCCACCGTCGGCATCACGCTCCACGCGCAGGACGCGCTGGGCGACGTGGTCTTCGTCGACCTGCCGGAAGTCGGCCGCAGCTTCAAGAAGGGCGAGGTCGCCGGCGTCGTCGAATCGGTGAAGGCCGCCGCCGACCTGTACATGCCGGTGGCCGGCGAGATCGTCGAGGTCAACGAGGCGCTGCGCGCCGACCCGTCGCTCGCCAACAGCGACCCGCTCGGCAACGGCTGGTTCTTCAAGGTGCACGTCACCGACATGGGCGAGTTCGACCAGTTGATGGACCAGCCGGCGTACGACGAGCTCGTCAAGAACGCCTGAATCCGTTCGCCCTGAGGTATCGAAGGGCAGCGCATGCCTCGGTACCGGCACCTTCCGCAAAGGCTTCGATACCTCAGCCCGAACGGACGGTGTCCTGCCATCAAGTTTCACTGGAATGACCATGTTGATGTCCGCCGCCACGCCCCTGGGCGCCCTCGAGAACGCCACCGAATTCGTCGCCCGCCACATCGGGATCGAGGAGGCGGACGAACGGCACATGCTGTCGGCCATCGGTGCCGCCTCGCGCCGCGCACTGATCGACGCCATCGTGCCGCGTGCCATCGCCCGCCCGGTGCCGATGCAGCTGCCCGCCGCGCTGACCGAAGCGCAGGCGCTCGCCGAGCTGAAGGGCATCGCCGCACGCAACCAGGTGCTGAAGAGCTTCATCGGCCAGGGCTACCACGGCACCCTGACGCCCGGCGTCATCCTGCGCAACATCCTCGAGAACCCGGCCTGGTACACSGCCTACACGCCCTACCAGGCCGAGATCTCGCAGGGCCGCATGGAGGCGCTCGTCAATTTCCAGACCATGGTCTGCGASCTGACGGGCCTGGCGATCGCCGGCTCGTCGATGCTCGATGAAGCCACCGCCGCCGCCGAGGCGATGACGCTCGCGCTGCGCGTCGGCAAGAGCAAGAGCACGACCTTCTTCGTCGCCGACGACGTGCTGCCGCAGACACTCGAGGTGGTGCGCACGCGCGCCGAGCCGCTCGGCCTCACGGTCGTCACCGGCCCGGCCGCCGATGCGGCGAAGGACAAGCCCTTCGGCGCGCTGTTCCAGTACCCCGGCGTCAACGGCGTCGTGCAGGACCTGGCACCGGTGATCGCCGCGGTGCATGCGGCCGGCGGCCTGGCGATCGTCGCCGCCGACCTGCTGGCGCTGACGCTGATCACGCCGCCCGGCGAGATGGGCGCCGACATCGCGGTCGGCAACACGCAGCGCTTCGGCATGCCGATGGGCAACGGCGGCCCGCACGCCGCCTACATGGCAACCAAGGACGAGTTCAAGCGCTCGATGCCCGGCCGGCTGGTCGGCGTCAGCGTCGACGTGCATGGCAACCCGGCCTACCGCCTCGCGCTGMAGACGCGCGAGCAGCACATCCGCCGCGAGAAGGCCACGTCGAACATCTGCACCGCCCAGGTGCTGCCGGCGGTGATCGCCAGCATGTATGCGGTCTACCACGGCCCRCAGGGGCTGAAGCGCATCGCGGGCCGCGTCGCGAGCTACACCGCGGTGCTGGCGGCCGGCCTGAAGGAAGCCGGCTGCACGCTGGCGCACGAGAGCGCCTTCGACACGCTCGAGGTGCAGACCGGCGGCCGCACCGAGGCCGTGCTGCAGGCCGCGCGCGAAGCGGGCTTCAACCTGCGCCGCGCGTCGGCCGCGAGCGTCGGTATCTCGCTCGACGAGACCACCACCCGTGGCGACATCGACGCGCTGCTGCGCATCGTGCCGTCCCGCCCGATCGACGGCGCCGCGCTGTGGTCGCGCAGCGAGAAGGGCGTGGCCGCGCTGGTGCCGGCCGAGCTGGCGCGCCGCAGCGCCTTCCTGTCGCACCCGGTGTTCAACACGCACCACAGCGAGACCGAGATGCTGCGCTACATCCGCAGCCTGTCCGACAAGGATCTGGCGCTCGACCGCAGCATGATCCCGCTCGGCTCGTGCACGATGAAGCTGAACGCGACCAGCGAGATGATCCCGATCACCTGGCCGGAATTCGCGAACGTGCACCCGTTCGCACCGCGCGACCAGCTGGCCGGCTATGCGCTGCTCGACCAGCAGCTGCGCGACTGGCTGTGCCAGGCCACCGGCTATGCCGGCATCAGCCTGCAGCCCAATGCCGGCTCGCAGGGCGAGTACGCCGGGCTGCTGGTGATCAAGGCCTTCCACAAGTCGCGCGGCGAGGGCCACCGCAACATCTGCCTGATCCCCGAATCGGCGCACGGCACCAACCCGGCCAGCGCGCAGATGGTGGGGCTGCAGGTGGTGGTCACGAAGTGCGATGCCGACGGCAACGTCGACCTGGCCGACCTGAAGGCCAAGTGCGAGCAGCACAGCGCGAACCTCGCCTGCGTGATGATCACCTACCCGTCGACCTACGGCGTGTTCGAGACCCGCGTGAAGGAGCTGTGCGCGCTGGTGCACCAGCACGGCGGCCGCGTCTACGTGGACGGCGCCAACATGAACGCGCTGGTCGGCATCGCCGCACCGGGCGAGTTCGGTGGCGACGTGAGCCACCTGAACCTGCACAAGACCTTCTGCATCCCGCACGGCGGCGGCGGGCCGGGCGTCGGCCCGGTGTGCGTCGCGGCCGACCTGGTGCCGTTCCTGCCGGCGCACCGCGCGGCCGGCATCGGCACCGACTCTCAAGTGGGCGCCGTCTCGGCGGCGCCGCTCGGCAACGCGGCGGTGCTGCCGATCAGCTGGATGTACGTGCGCATGATGGGTTCGGAAGGCCTGCAGGCCGCGACCGAGACGGCGATCCTCAGCGCGAACTACGTGGCCGCGCGCCTGGCCGACCACTACGACATCCACTACAGCGGCAACATCGCCGGCGTGAAGGGGGGTGGCGTGGCGCACGAGTGCATCCTCGACCTGCGCCCGCTGAAGGAGACCTCGGGCGTGAGTGCGGAGGATGTCGCGAAACGCCTGATCGACTACGGCTTCCATGCGCCGACGCTGAGTTTCCCGGTGGCCGGCACGCTGATGGTGGAGCCGACCGAGAGCGAACCGCTGGTCGAGCTGGACCGCTTCTGCGACGCGATGATCGCGATCCGCGCGGAGATCCGCAAGGTCGAGCAGGGGCAGTGGCCGCAGGACGACAACCCGCTGAAGGCCGCGCCGCACACCACCGGCGCGCTGATGAAGACGGAGTGGCCGCACGCGTATTCGCGCGAGGAAGCGGCCTTCCCGGTCAAGAGCCTGAAGAAGCAGAAGTACTGGTCGCCGGTCGGGCGCGTCGACAACGTCTACGGCGACCGGAACCTCTTCTGCAGCTGCCCCCCGCTGTCCGACTACAGCTGATCTCCACCTGAAGGACGCCCCATGGCCGTATCGGTCTTCGACCTGTTCAAGATCGGCATCGGCCCGTCGAGTTCGYACACGGTGGGGCCGATGCGCGCGGCGCGGCTGTTCGCGCTGCGCCTGCAGCACGACGGCCTGCTGCCGCGCGTGGCACGCGTGCTGGCCGAGCTGTACGGCTCGCTCGGCGCGACCGGCAAGGGGCACGGCAGCGACAAGGCGGTGCTGCTCGGGCTCGCGGGGCATGAGCCGGACCGTGTCGATCCGGATGCGATTCCGGCGCACCTCGAGGTCATCCGCACCGGCAAGCAGCTGAAGCTGCTGGGCGAGCACGCGATCGCGTTCAACGAGAAGACCGACCTGGTCTTCTTCCGCCGGCAGACGCTGCCGTTCCATGCGAACGGCATGCGCTTCGTCGCGTACGACGCCGACGGCACCGAAATCGCGGCGCGCACCTATTACTCGGTGGGCGGCGGCTTTGTCGTCAGC
>NZ_JBFUCB010000157.1:0-10731 GCF_056405435.1 Rhizobacter sp. P1_G5
GTGTACTGGCCGATCGCGAGCGCGCCGCGCGCGCTGCCGCCGCGCGGGAACAGCAGGAACTGCTGCGCCGCATCGCTGCTGCTGCAGCCGGCCTGCTGCAGCTGGGCGCCGTCGGCGTTCGAGCGATCGGCGATCGTCACGCACTTGCCGCTGGCCGCGCTGACCCAGCGGAAGCGGTTGCCCAGCACCCGCCACGGGCGAAAGCGCTGCGCGTTGGTGCCGTTGTCTGTCCACTGGTGGATGGCCGCGCCGTCGGCACCGGAGCTGCCCGACAGGTCGAACACCTGGCCGGTGCCGGCGTTCACGAGCTTCACGGCGCCGCCGGCCTGGGTCGTCAGGTCGAAGGCCTGCGTGAGGCCGGTGCCGCAGGTGGCCTGCTGGATGCGGCCGCCGTCGGGCGTCGACGGAACGGCGTCGACGCACTTGCCGCTTTGCGCATTGACGAGCACGTAGCGGCCGGGCGCGATCACCGGCGGCGCATCGCCGACCGCCTCGGCGGTCTCGCGGTTGAGCGCCGCATCGGATGCCGACCCGGCCGACGGGTTGCTGCCGCCGCAGGCGGCCAGCAGCAGCGAAACGGCCAGTGCGGCCGCGGTCGGCGTCGCGTGCAGCGTCGAATGAATGTGGCACATGGGATGTCCCTCTCCGATTCTTGTGCGCAGCGGCCGATCGGCCGCGCGTGTGAAACCGGTTCCATTCTTCCGCGCCGCCGTCCCGGCAGGCATCGCAATTGGCAAGCGTGTGAAAGCAGGCGTAAGGCAAGAGCGCGCTGGCGCTGAGTCCCCTCCCGTTCGGGCTGAGCCTGTCGAAGCCTTTGCCCGATGCGAGCAGACCCTTCGACAAGCTCAGGGTGAACGGATTGTCCCGTTCGGGCTGAGCTTGTCGAAGCCTTGGTTCGATACGAACGGGCCCTTCGACAGGCTCAGCGCGAACGGTGGTGCTCCATACGAACGGGGTCTTTGCGCCGCCAAACTTGAGGTCGCAGTTTGCGACCTCAAAACTCACGGCGCCATCAGGAACCGCTCCACCACCGTCAGTTGCTCCGGCACGTTCAACGCCGGCGCATGCCCGCAGCCCGGCACCGTCACCACCTGCGCGCGCGGGCCGCGCTGTCGCATCTGCTCGGCCACCTCGGGCAGCAGCAGGTCGGAGTGCTCGCCGCGCAGGCACAGCACCGGCAGCGTCAGCGTGTCCCATGCGTCCCACAGCCGGTAGTCGTCGTCGTGGTGGGTGAACTGCATCACCATCGCCGGGTCGTAGTGCGGCGTCACGCGGCCGTCGGGCAAGCGGCGCGTCGAGGTCTCGGTGAGGCGCCGCCACTGGCCGTCGCTCAGCCAGCCGTACGGCTGGTAGATCTTGCGGAAGTACTGCTCCAGCTCGCTCACCGTCTCGAAGGCTGCCGGCCGCCCTGCATAGCCGCGGATGCGCGCGAGCGCCGGCTCGGCCAGCTCCGGGCCGTTGTCGTTCAACACCAGCTTGCGGATGCGGCCGCGCAAGGCACCGGCCGCAGCCAGCGTGCCGATCGCACCGCCCATCGACGTGCCCACCCAGTGAAAGTCGTGCAGCCCGAGCTGGTCGACCAGCGACACCGCCTGCTGCGCGTAGAACGCCAGGCAGTACTCGCGCTCGGGTTCGCGGCTCCATTCGCTCAGGCCGCGGCCCAGCGTGTCCGGGCAGATCACCCGGAAGCGCTGCGACAGGTGCGCCGCCACCTCGTCCATGTCGCGGCAGGTGCGTGCGAGGCCGTGCCACGCGATCACCGTCTCGGCACGGCCGGCGCCCCACTCGGTGTAGTGGAGTTCGCGGCCCTCGCAGGCCAGGTAGTGCGACGTGAAGGCCACGACGGCTTTCAGTTCGGGACGGACACCGACGTGCCGCTGAACCCGATCTGGTCCGCCACCAGCGGCGCGGCGCTGATCGCCGGCACGTTGCCCGCGGTGATCATCGGCGCCGCGCTCGGTGCGCCACCACGCGGCGTTGCGCGCACCACCTGACTGGGCGGCAGCGCGGCACCGGTCTTCAGGTGCGCATACATCGCGTCCATCGCCCGGTTGAAGTACACGTGCAGCGGCACGAACCGTGTGTCGAAGCCTGGGAACGACAGGAAGCCGTCGAAGTGCTGGGCGTTCGCCACCTCGATGTAGCCCAGCTTGCTGGCCGCCGCCTCCACCGTCTTGTTGAACGCCACGTAGGCGCGCGCGTTGTTGTTGACCGGCACCAGCGCATCGCTGCGGCCCGCCACCACCAGCGCCGGCTTCGCGCGCAGGTTGCCGTTGACCACCACCTCGGCCATGCCGGCCTGCACCGCCGCCGCCTGCGCCGCGGTCGGACGCGTCGACGACGCGGTGGCCGTCAGCGCCGCGCCGGTCTCGTCGACGCCGGTCACCAGCGCACGCTGGCACAGCGCGTTGTCTAGGCCGAAGTCCTGCACGCCGGTCGACACCGAGATCGCGGCCGACCACAGCTTCGCGCCGCCGACGGAATCGTTGTAGACGACGCTGGCCGGCGACCCGTTGGCGGTGCCATTGCCGGTCGCGAAGCTCGGCGCCTTGCTCGCCGCGAGAGCTGCGATCGGGTTGCCGCCCGCATCCACCTGCGCGAAGCTGGTGTTGCACAGGTTGTCGGTCACCGAGAAGCGACCGTACATCATCGGGTACATCGCCGACAGGATCGGCCCGTTGCCGAGTGCGTAGTGCGCGTTGTGCATCTGGTCGTTGTCGGCGGTCCAGCCATAGGCGCGCAGCTTGGCCAATGCGTCGGCCGATTGGGCCGCCGTGTCCGCGCCGGTCACCAGGCCCTTGGCCGCGAGGCCCGCACAACGCGCCGCGGCCTTGCCGGTCTGCGCGGTCGCCACCAGGTAGTTGAAGGTCGAGGTCTCGGCCATCGCCGCGCCGGCCGCCAGCGCGGCGCAGGGCTGGTAGAGGTTGCCATAGGTCGTGAAATCCCCCAGCTTCTTGCCGTAGCCGATGACCGCCGCGCCGCCGAACTCCACGCCGTAGCCGGTGGTGGTCGGCAGCTCGGTCACCGGCTCGCCGGCGACCACGCCGTCGATCAGGCCCGTCGCATCGGCCTCGGCCGCGCGCAGCACCGCCGCGCCGCCGTTCGACACCGAGCCGGCGATCACGATCGTGTTGGCCGCGGTGAACGGCAGCGGCGCCGCCGCATTGCCGTAGCGGTCGTTCAGCGCATACAGCCCGTAGGCGGCGGCCACCAGCGTGTCGCTGCCCCAGTCCTTCTCGGCGTTCTGCTGCGAGTGCGCCTGCTTCAGCGACAGCCGGTTCGGGAACAGCGCGTTGAATGTGGCACGCGCGGTGTCGGTCACCGCAGCGGCGAACGACGCTGCCGCGCCGGCCGCGGCCCGCGTCGCGCGCGTGCCGTCGATGCGGTTCACCGTGTCGTCCGCCATGTCGTACAGCCCCATGCCCTTGCCGGCATCGGTCAGCGCGACCGCGCAGCCATGCTTCAGGCCCCACTCGGCCGAGGTGGCGATCGCGCCGTACACACCGCGCGAACCGGACGACGGGCCGAGCACGAGGCACGGCGCGCTCTGGTTGAAGCTGTCGGGGATCTGCACCGCGATCGCGACCCGCTTGGTGCCGGCCGCGTTGTCCAGCACCGCGACGTACTCGCGGCCCGGGATCAGGCCCTCGCCGGTCGTCGCCTGGCCTGTCACATCGACGTTCGGCCCGTACAGCGTGCCGTAGCCGCCGCCGGCGCTGATGTCGACCAGGCCGCGGTAGTTGCTGAAGAGGGCGTTGCGGCGCAGCTCGGCGGCGGTCGGGTTCAGCGGATCGGCGTAGGTGGGTGCCGCGCCGCCCAGCCCGGACTTGCCGAGCCCGCCGGTCAGCAGGTCCTGCGTCGCGGCAGTGCTGCCGCTGCCGGTGCTGGTCGCGGGATAGTCCGTCATCGATTGCTGCGTGACGTTGGCGGGCAGTGTGTTGACGGGGGGTGGCATGTCGTCGTCGCTGCCGCAGCCGGCGACGGCAACGGCAGACAGTCCGAGGGCGGCGAGCGTGAGCGGGTGCAGGTTCATCTTCATGGCGATGTCTCCTTCTTGGTGTGAGGGGCCGGCTGGCTTGTCCGCATCGCGCGCAGCCGCCCCACGATCCCGTTCGGGAAGTGGTAGACCGACAGCACGAAGAGAACCCCGAGCCACAACAGCCAGCGCTCGGGCGAGATCAAGGTGGAGAGCAGCGGCACGCCGCCCACCAGCGGCGCGGCGAGCGCCATCAGGTTCTGCAGGTAGCTCTGCGCCAGCACGAACAGCAGGCTGCCGACGACCGCGCCGTAGACGCTGCCCATGCCGCCGATCACGACGATCAGCAGCACGTCGAGCATGATCTCGAAGCTCAGCGACGTGTCCGGCCCGTTGTAGCGCAGCCAGAGCGCGAGCACGCAGCCGGCGAGCGTCGCGAACAGCGCCGACAGCACGTTCGACAGCGTGCGGTACACCACCGTGCGGTAGCCGATCGCCTCGGCGCGGAAGTCGTTCTCGCGGATCGCCTGCAGCACGCGGCCGAACGGCGAGTTGACGATGCGCAGCATCGCGAGCACCAGCGTCAGCGCCACGGCAAACAGCAGGTAGTACGCGACCCGGCGATCGCCCAAGGCCTCGGGCAGCCGGAAGCTCAGCCCGTCTTCGCCGCCGGTCCAGTCCGACAGCTGCGACGCGAGCGTCAGGAAGGCCGAGGCCACCGCCAGCGTGATCATCGCGAAGAAGATCGCCTTCACGCGCAGGCTGAACAGGCCGATCAGCAGCGACAGCACGAGCGACACCGCGAGCGCCGCCAGCATGCCCACCGCCAGCGCGCCCCAGCCCGGCCCGAGCCGCGTGCTGGCGATCGCGATGCCGTAAGCGCCGATGCCGAAGAACATCGTGTGCGCGAAGCTGACGATGCCGGTGTAGCCGAGCAGCAGGTCGAAGCTCGCGACCAGCACGATGAAGACCATCACCTTGGCCGCGACGTTCATCGCCTGCGTGCCGGGGAACACGAACGGCGTGGCGGCCAGGCCGAGCACGATCGCGGCCAGCAGCACCGTGAGCACGCGGCTGCGCGGCAGGTCGTGCGACAGCAGGCGATCCAGCAGGCGCGCGCTCATCGCGAACTCACCGGGTACAGCCCGCGGGGCCGCCACAGCAGCACCGCGACCATCAGGCCGATGTTCGAGAACAGCGCGACCTTCGGCCACAGGAAGCCGGTGTAGTTGGCCAGCAGCCCGACCAGCAGCGCGCCGACGAAGCAGCCGAGCGTCGAGCCCAGCCCGCCGATGATGATCACGATGAAGATCAGCACGTTCAGCTGCGCGCCGATCTGCGGCACCACGCCCTGCTGGTACAGCGCCCACAGCGAGCCGCCGAGCCCGGCCAGCGCCGAGCCGGCGACGAACACGCCGACGAACAGCGTGCGCACCGGGTAGCCGAGGGCCTCGACCATCTCGCGGTCCTGCACGCCGGCGCGCACCAGCAGGCCGAGCTTGGTGCGGTTCAGCGTGAACAGCATTGCGGCCAGCACGACCGCGCCGAGGCCGGTGGCCAGCAGCCTGAACTTCTCGACCGACGCGTCGCCCAGCGCCAGCACGCCGCGCAGCGCCTGCGGCAGCGACAACGGGATCAGCGCCGGGCCCCAGATCGCCTTGATCAGCTCCTCGCCGATGATCATGCCGCCCATCGTGATCAGGATCTGCTTCAGGTGCTGGCCGTAGACCGGGCGCACCAGCACGCGCTCGAAGGCCCAGCCCACGGCGGCGGCGAGTGCCATCGCGGCCAGCATCGCCGGGAACAGCGCGGCCAGGTTGAGCCACAGGCTGTCGGCGCCGGTCCAGTCGGCCAGGCCGCCGAGCACGCTGGTGGCGATGAAGGCGCCGAACGCGATGAACACGCCGTGGCCGAAGTTCAGCACGTCCATCAGCCCGAACACCAGCGTCAAGCCCGATGCGACGATGAAGACGATCATCCCCATCGCGAGGCCGGCCACCGTCAGCGTGAGCCAGCTCGACGCAGAGCCGATCAAGGGCCAGGCGGCGAGTGCGAGCAGCGGCACCAGTGCGATCGGCAGCAAGTCGAACGACGAACGGGGCAGCGTGCTGCTCATGCATGCGCTCCCAGCGAGAGCCCGAGCAGGCGGTGCTGCAAGGCTTCGTCGTCGGCCAGCTCGGCCATCGCGCCGCGGTGCACGATGCGGCCGCCGTCCATCACCGCGACACGGTCGCCGAGCGCGCGCGCCATCGCGAAGTTCTGCTCGACCAGCAGGATCGTCGTGCTGGTCGCCTTCATCTCGCGCAGCGCCGCGACCAGGTTCTGCACGATGGCCGGCGCGAGGCCCTTGCTCGGCTCGTCGATCAGCAGCAGGCGGCGCGGCTCGATCATCGCGCGCGCGATCGCGAGCATCTGCTTCTGCCCGCCCGACAGCGCGCCGGCCGGTTGCAGCCAGAACGTGCGCAGCGCGGGGAACAGGCCGCACAGCCAGTCGAGGCGCTGCGTGTCGATGTCGGCCAGCGAGCGGGCACCGCGCGCGGCCAGCAGCAGGTTCTCGCGCACCGTCAGGTCGCCGAAGATGCCCATGTTCTCGGGCACGTAGGCGATGCCGCGCTGCGCGATGCGCGGCGTGCCGAGGCGCGTGATGTCGTCGCCGTCGAATGCGATGCGGCCGGCGGAGGCCGTCCACAGGCCCATGATCGTGCGCAGCGTGGTGGTCTTGCCGGCGCCGTTGCGGCCGAGCAGCATCGTCACCTGGCCGGCCGGCACGTCGAGGTCGACGCCCTGCAGCAGGTGGTAGGCGCCGACGTGCGTGTGCACGCCCTGCAGCGAGAGCGTCATGCCGCCAGCCCCAGGTAGGCCTGCCGCACGACCGGCGACGCGATCACGAGCCCGGGCTCGCCGTCGGCGACGAGCTGCCCGTTGTGCAGCACGACGATGCGGTCGGCCAGTTCGCGCACCACGTCCATCTTGTGCTCGACCAGCAGGATCGTGCAGTCCGCGCGCGCCTTCAGCTGGCGGATCAGGTCCAGCACCACCGGCACCTCGTCGACGCTCATGCCGGCGGTCGGCTCGTCGAACATGAAGACGCTCGGCTCCAGCGCCATCAGCATCGCCACCTCCAGCTTGCGCTGGTCGCCATGCGGCAGGCTGCCGGCCGGTTGATCGGCCCGGGCTTCGAGGCGCACCTGTTCGAGCAGCTGCTGCGTGCGCTCGAGCACGCCGCGGTGGTCGCGCCACACCGACCACAGGTTCAGGCCGAGTCGTGCGCGCGATTGCACGACGAGCCGCACGTTCTCGCGCACCGGCAGGGCGGGGAACAGCTGCGTCAGCTGGAAGGCCCGGCCGATGCCGCGCCGCGTGCGCGCGGCCGGGCCTTCGGCGGTGATGTCGATGCCGTGCAGCCGCACGCGGCCGGCCGTCGCGCGCAGCTGTCCGGAGATCAGGTTGAACCAGGTCGTCTTGCCGGCACCGTTCGGGCCGACGATCGCGGTCAGCGTGCCGGATTCGAACGTGCAGCTGACGCGATCGACCGCGACGTGGCCGCCGAAGCGGATGGTGAGGTCCTGGGTCTCGAGCATCGCGGCGGTCAGGGGCAGGTGCCGATCACGTAGTAGTTCGTGCCGGTCATCTTCAGCGTCGTCGTGACAAAGAGATTCCACAGCCCCATGTTCTGGTTCGAGCCGTTGGCGAGCGCATAGCCGCCCTGCACGTGCGCGCGGTTGGCCGCGACGTGGGCGTAGTTGCTCGCGGTGGTGCAGGTGGCGGCCGGCGGCGCGCCGGTGGTGGTGCCGGTGGCGGCGCCGGACGACGGCCCTTCGACGCCGCTGCCGTCGACCGCCTTCACCGTCCAGGAATACGTGGTGCCGGCGGCGAGGCCGGTGTCGGTGTAGCTCGTCGCGGTGACGAGGCTCGCGTTGACCTGGTTGCCGCCGCGGTACACGTTGTAGCCGCTCGCGCCGCTGACGCTTCCCCAGCTGATCACCATGCTGCTCGCCGTCGCGCCCGAGGTGCCGACGCCCGCCGGTGCCGGCAGGCCGGACGGTGCCGAGCCGCTGCCCAGCGTCGTCATCATCGCGCGCACCGCCGCCATCTGCGGGCCGGATTTCTTCGCGTAGTTCGCGTTGTCGTACCCCCACCAGTCCCAGCAGCTGTTGGTGGCCTGCGTGCTGGTCTGCGGGTAGAGCACCACGATGCCGTTGGTGTCGGCCCAGCGGTTGTAGCCGGTGTTGCGCACGTACTGCTGGCCGACCAGCGCGGTGTTCTGCTGGCAGCCGTGGAACACCACGTGCAGCTTGCACACAGCGCCTGTGCTGCAGCTCTGCGGCACGTAGACCCAGCCGGTGGTGGCCATGCCGTGGCCGGTGATGAAGGCGGTCTGGTCGAACTCGGTGAACGTGCCGGACAGCGTGCCGTTGTTGCGCGGGTTCAGCGTGCCGTGCAGCTGCTTCAGGATCTCGCCGGCGAGGTCGAAGTCGCAGTCGTTGATGTAGGGCGACGCGGTCGTGGCGCAGCTGCTGCCGTAGTCGTCGGTGATCATCGCGTGGCCGGACGCGATGGTGTTCTTGTAGAAGAGGTTCGCCGCCGGCACGAAGCTCTGGTAGTAGGTCTTCAGGTCGTTCATCACCGCCGGCTTCACGGTGTTGTCCGAGGTGCCGGAGTAGAGGTAGACCTTCGAATTGGCGAGGTTGGCGACCGGGTCGATCAGGCCGCTCGTGGCCCAGCTGTTGGTGGTGCTGACGAGGCTGCTGACGGGGATGGTGCTCGCGTGCGTCATGCAGCGGCCGGTCGCGTTGACGATCGATCCCTCGGCGCAGTAGTACGGCCCGCCGGCCACGATGCCGGCACCGCGCTTGAACGTGGCCGAGTAGGCGACGTGCATCTGCACGGCCATGAAGCCGCCGGAGGACAGGCCGGAGACGCTGACCTCGGCGGGGTCGATCTGCAGCTGGGGCAGCGGAGTGGCCTGACAGGCCGCGGCAAACACGAGCGAGGCTGCAGCCCCGATCCTGGCGAACCGGTTCTTCATCGTGGTGTCTCCTGGTTGTGGGGCGGACCTTGCTCAGCGCCTGTTGCGGATCGGCACGTCCATCTCTTCGGGCTTGATCTCGCGCACCAGCTCCGGCACGCCCCAGGCGAAGGCCGGGTCGGCCTTGATGCGGAAGTGGTACATGCTCTGCATCGCCTGGTGATCCTCCTTGCGGAACACCATGCGGCCCTTGGGCGTCTCGAAGGCCATGCCTTCCATGGCTGCGATCAGCTTGTCGGTGGCCGTCGCGCCCTGCGTCTTCTTCAGCGCCTCGACGACCGCGATCGCCGCGCTCATGCCACCGGCGGTGAAGAAATCCGGCGGCGCCTTGAATTGCTTGTAGTGATTGGCCACCAGCCATTCGTTGACCGGGTTCTTCGGGATGCCGAAGTAGTAGTACGTGGCGCCTTCCATGCCGGGGAAGTTCTTGTACGCGGCCATCGCAGGCAGGATGTTGCCGCCGGCCGCGATCTCGATGCCGTGGCGCTTCAGGTCGAGGTCGGCGATCTTGAACGGGTTGCCGACCCCGGCCCACAGGATCCAGATGATCTTGCGGCCGGGCTGGTCCTTCAGCTTGTCGATCAGGCGCTGCGCACCGGCGGTGAAATCGGTGGTGCTGGTCGGCAGGTACTCGCCGTCGATCAGCTTCGCCTTCTTGATCGACTCCTTGAAGGCCTTCACGCCGTCGCGGCCGAAGGCGTAGTCCTGCGCGAGCGTCGTGATCGTGACGCCGGGCTTGTCGAGCGCGACCGCGTTGGCGATCGCATCCTGCGAGCTGTTGCGCCCGGTGCGGAAGATGTAGCGGTTCCACTTGTCGCCGGTGATCGAATCGGCGACCGCGGGCTCGACCAGCAGCAGCTTCTTGTACTCCTCCGCCACCGGCAGCAGCGCCAGCGCGACGCCCGACGACGACGGGCCGACCGCGATGTCGGCGTTGTCGTCGCCATAGGCCGCGGCGAGCTGGCTCTTGCCGACGTCGGGCTTGCCCTGATCGTCGCGCTCGATCACGATGAGCTTGCGGCCAGCCACCGTCATCGTGCCGCCGGTCGCGTAGTCGAGGCCCATCATGAAGCCGGTCTGCGTCTGCTTGCCGTAGGCCTCCAGCGGGCCGGTCTTGCTGTAGACGTGGGCGATGCGGATGTCCTTGGGCTGCGCCAGCGCGCCGGTGGCGGCGATGGAAAGCCCGGCCAGGGAAAGGCAGGCCAGCAGCGCCATCGGGCGCCGTCGGGTCGCGGTCATGCTGTCTCCTGTTTTATTGGAATGGTGATGCGCGTGCACCATCACAGCGCAAGCGACGTGCCACACCTGGCGATCGTGCGCCACGCCGTTCAAGCCCTTGAGTGGCAAGGACTTTGTGTCAGCAGCTTCGGGTTGTCCCGGGGGCCGCGCCAGGCGGCAGTGGATGGAACGCGGACAGTGCGCACTGTCCGCCGAGCAGGCAAGTGCCTAGAACTTGCGCATCGAGGCGAGCTGCGGCGAGGCCTCGGTGACTGCGGTGTCGAACGGGTGCGTCAGCATGCGCGACGACTTCAGGATGCGACTCACGTAGCCCAGCGTCTCGGCATACGGCGGCACGCCGCGGTAGCGGTTCACCGCGCCTTCGCCGGCGTTGTAGGCTGCCGCCACGAGCGTCACGTCGCCGCGATAGTAGGCGAGCAGCCAGCGGATGTAGGCGAGGCCGCCGCGGATGTTCTGCGCCGGGTCGAACGGCCGCTTCACGTTGAAG
>NZ_JBFUCB010000158.1:0-10726 GCF_056405435.1 Rhizobacter sp. P1_G5
CGTGGAGGTTCGTGGAGGTTCTCCGCAAGGATCTTCGGTGAACACGACAGGACCGATCACCGTCGTCGCACGCTGGCAGGCGAATGCCGGCGCGGTCGACAGCGTGCTGACACTGGTCGCCGAGTTGCGCCCGCCCACGCTCGCCGAGCCGGGCTGCCTGGGCTACGACGTCTTCCGCGGCATCGACCCGCCCGGCGAGCTGCTGCTGGTCGAGCGCTACCRCGACCAGGCCGCGATCGAGGCGCACCGTGCCTCGGCGCACTACCAGGGCGTGGTGGTGCAGCGCATCCTTCCGCTGCTGTCGAACCGCCGGGTCGAACTGCTGCGATCGATCGAGTGAGATGACCCGACAGAGGCCCTGACCCGACAGAAGAGGGTGGTGTTGAAGATGCACTGAGCAGAGAATGCGTCCCTTCTGGACGCGAGTACTTCTCGGCTCGGGATGCGCAACCTCGGACTGCCCCTCACGCACGTTTCGCGCAGGCAGGCCCTCCAGGCCGTGGCCGGCGCCGCCCTGGCGCTGTCGCTGCCCGGCCGGGCGCGGCCGCCTGGCCTGGCGGGCGACACCGTCACCTTCGTCGTCCCGTTCGCACCGGGCGGCGCCACCGACCAGCTCGCCCGGCTGCTCGCAGCGGACCTGGGCACCCGGCTGGGCCGCCGGTTCGTCGTCGAGAACCTGCCCGGTGCCAGCGCCACCATCGGTGCGCGATCGGTCGCGAGCGCGGCGCCCGACGGCAACACGCTGCTCTACACGACGGCCACGCCGCTGTCGATCAATCCCCACCTCTTCACCGCCCTGCCCTACGACCCCGAGCAGGCCTTCGCGCCGATCGCGCTGACCGTGCGGCAGCCGCTGGTGGTGGTGGTCGGCAGCCTGCAGGGCATCGGCACGCTGCACGAGCTGGTGGCTCACCTGCGCAGGCACGCGACGAGCAGCAGCTACGGGTCGTATGGCCACGGCACCGCCAGCCACATTGCCGCGGCGCTGTTCGTGCGCCAGGTCGGTGCTGCCGGGCTCGCGCACATCCCCTACAGCGGCCCGCTCGCCACCGCCGACCTGGTGGCGGCCCGCACCACCTTCATGGTCGATTCGTGGAGTGCGGTGTCGCAGCTGGTGGCCGCCGGCAAGCTGCGGGTGCTGGCGTCGTGCGACACCGAAGCCCTGCGGTGGTTGCCGGGCGTCTCCAGCGTCGCCAGCCTGCTGGGGCTGGCGTTCGAGGTGTCGACCTGGAACGGCCTGTTCGCACCGGCCGGCACACCGGCCGGGATCCTCGACCGGCTGAACCGCGCGATCGCGGCGACGCTGGCCGGCGACGCGGTGCAGCAGGCGGTCGCCGCGAAGGGCCTGATCCCGTACCCGCCGATGCCGCGCAGCGAGGTCGCGGCCTTCGTCGCTGCCGACCGCCGCCGCTGGAAGCGCCTGATCCACGCGGCCGGCATCGAGCCCCAATGAACCACCCCGCATCCGCCCACCGGGTCTTCTGCTTCGGGCCGTTCCGCCTGCTGGCGCAGCAACAGCTGCTGCTCGAAGGCGAGACGCCGGTGCGCGTGGGCAGCCGGGCCCTCGAGGTGCTGCGCACGCTCGTCGAATCGCCCGGCACCCTCGTCAGCAAGCGCGACCTGATGGCGCGCGCCTGGCCCGGCATGGTGGTCGAGCCGAGCAACCTGAAGGTCACGATCGCGGGGCTGCGCCGTGCGCTCGGCGATGGCCGGCCCGGTCACCGCTACATCGCCAACGTCACCGGGCTGGGCTATCGCTTCGTCGCGCCGGTGCGCCGCATGGACACCGACGAGCGCGACGGCAGCGCCCATCCGGCGCGCAGCAGCGGCCTGCCGCAGTCCGCCACGCGCCTGGTCGGCCGCGCCGAGGTCGTCTCGGCACTGGCGCGCACGCTGCCCGAGCGGCGCATGGTGACGATCACCGGCGCCGGCGGCATCGGCAAGACCAGCGTTGCGCTGGCGGTTGCCGCGGCACTCGCCGAAGGCCATCCGGACGGTGCGCACTTCGTCGACCTGGGCCCCCTGGCCGATCCGCGCTTCCTGCCGATGGCGGTGGCCAACGCGCTCGGGTTCGCGATCCATGGCGACGATGCGGCCGACGCGCTGGTCTCGGCGCTTCGCCCGCGCCGGCTGGTGCTGGTGCTCGACGGCTGCGAGCACCTGCTCGACGCGGCGGCAGCGCTGGTCGATCGCATCGTGGCCGGCGCGCCCGGCGTGCTGGTGCTGGCGACGACGCGCGAGCCCTTGCGCATCCGCGGCGAGACGGTGCACCGCCTGGCCCCGTTGCCGGCGCCGCCGCCGCATGCGCAGCTCACCGCCGACGAGGCGCTGGCCTTCCCTGCCGTCGAGTTGTTCGTTCAGCTCGCCGCGGCCTGCCTCGACGGGTTCAGCCTGTCCGATGCGGATGCACCCGTCGTCGCCCGCATCTGCGAGCGGCTCGACGGCATCGCGCTGGCGATCGAGTTGACCGCGACCCGGGTCGAGGCCTTCACGCTGCGCGAGCTGTCGCTGCTGCTGGAAGACCGGCTGCGCCTGCTCGGGCTCGAACAACGTGGCGTGGCGCCGCGGCACCGCAGCCTGGCGGCGGCGCTCGCCTGGAGTCACGACCTGCTGGCGCCCAACGACCGCATGGCGCTGCGCCGCGTGGCGGTCTTCGCCGGTTCGTTCACGCTGGCCTCGGCCACCGCACTGGCCGGCGACGACTGCGACATGGTGGCGGYCGTCGAGAGCCTGACGGCCAAGTCGCTGGTCTGCGCCGACGTGCGCGGCGCCGAGGTCCACTACCGGCTGCTCGACACCACGCGCGCCTTCGCCACGCAGAAGCTGCACGACAGCGGGGAGGCGAGCGACCTGCACCGGCGCCATGCGGAGCACCTGGTCGACGTGCTGGCGCGCGTCGAACGCGAGGCGCGCCACCAGCACAGCGCCGACTGGGTGGCCGCGCACGGCCACCGCGTCGACGACGTGCGCGGCGCGCTCGCCTGGGCGTTCTCGCCCGCGGGCGACCCGCGGCTGGGCATCGCGTTGACGGTGTGCGCGATCCCGCTGTGGACGCAGCTCTCGCTGCTCGACGAGTGCCGCGACGGCGCGGAACGGGCACTGGCGATCGGCGCCCGGCAATCGCTGCTGGCACTGCGCGACCGCATGCAGCTGGCCGCGGCGCTGGCGCTCGCCACGCTCTACACGCGCGGGCCGCGCCCCGAGACCGATGCGCTGTGGAAGGCCGCGCTGCGCGACGCCGACGTCGGCGGCGATGCCGCATTCCAGCTGCGCACCTTGTGGGGGCTGTCGGTCTACCTGGTCTTTGCGGGCCAGTACCGCACGGCATTGGGCTACCTGCGCCGCCTGCGCAACGCGGCACGCCGGCACGGCGATGCCGCCGACCGGCTGGGCGCGGAGCGCCTGATCGCGACCAACCTGCACTACTTCGGCCGGCAGGGCAGCGCCCGCGCGCGCCTGGAGAAGGTGCTGCGGGCGTACGCCGACCCGGTGCAGCATGCGGACATCTCCCGCTTCCAGTTCGACCAGCGCGTCGTCGCGCGGGGCACGTTGGCCACCGTGCTGTGGCTGCAAGGCCTGGCCGACCAGGCGGTGCGCATTGCGCACGAGGCGGTCGAGAGTGCGCAGGCCGCGAGCCACCCGGTCTCGCTGTGCAATGCGCTGGGGCACACCGCCATCCCGATCGCGCTCTACACCGGCGACCTGGCGGCGGCCGACGCGCTGATGCTGCGCCTGCGCGCGCACCTGCGGCAGCATGCACTCAGCGTGTGGTGCCTGCTCAGCCGCTGCCTGCAGGGCATGATCAGCATCGAGCGCGGCGATGGTGCCTGCGTCGACGAGCTCGCGGGCCTGCTCGGCCAGCTGCGTGCATCGGGATATGGCCTGCGCCAGTCGTTCTACAGCGCCGCACTGGCCCGCGGCCAGGCGCTGGCGGGCCGGCCCGGCGAGGCGCTGGCGACGCTGGACGATGCGCTCGCGCTGTGCGAACAGACAGCAGAACGCTGGTTCCTGCCCGAGCTGCTTCGCATCAAGGGCGAGCTGCTGCGGCAGGACGCGCGTCCAGGCGCCGAAGCGCTCTTCAGGCAGTCGCTGGGGCTGGCGCGGCGGCAAGGCGCGCTGGCGCTGGAATTGCGCGCGGCGCTCAGCCTGGCCGAACTGCTGGTCGATGGCGGCCGCGCCGGCGAGGCCGAAGCGCTGGTCGATGCGGTGCGCGCCCGGTTCACCGACGGGCACCGAACGGCCGACCTGGCGCGGGCCGCGCGGCTGGCCGCCGATCTGCGCGAGGACGCGCGCGGCGTCCTTCAACTCACGGCGGACCCGGAAACACCTGCTCGAGATACGCGACGAATGCCTTGACGTTCGGGCTGCCGCTCTGGTGGCTGGCCATGCGTACGCCGTGATTTCACGGGAAATGGCCCGCAGGCGGCACCCCCAGGTCGATCATGCGATGGCCTGCGGCCGTGAGTCGCCATTTGCGCTCACCGCTCATCTCCTGTTTCACCAAGCCGCGCACCTCGAACAAATTCGCATCCTCGGTATCGACCAGCCCGTCTTCAAGCCGCTTCGCGAAGCGATGAAAATTGGCGAAGTACTCAGCGCTGAATGCATTCATGAACGGCTCCCATGGCAGGATTCACTTCCAAGCGGCCATGGTGCGCGCCATCCTCGAGAGGTGCAAGGCTTGTCGATAGACCCATCAGGGCGTATCCAGCGCGGGAGCGCTCGTGATGCGGCGCACGGGCAGCGTCACGCGGAACGTCGTGCCCTGGCCCAGGACGCTGTCGACGTCGATCCGGCCGTGGTGCTTCTGCACGATCCCGTACGACAGCGAGAGACCGAGACCGGTGCCCTTGCCGACCGGCTTGGTGGTGAAGAAGGGCTCGAAGATGCGCTTGAGCGTCTCCGGCGGAATGCCCGATCCGGTGTCGCCCACTTCCAGCCAGATGTTCTCGTTGTCGACCGTCGCGCCGGTGCGGATCACGATGCGGCCGCGTTCCTCTCCCATCGCCTGCGCCGCATTGACCACCAGGTTCATCACGACCTGGTTGATCTGGGACGGCAGGCACTCGACGTCGGGAATCACGCCGTATTCCTTGACCAGGTCCGCCTTGTACTTGACCTCGTTGGCCACCACGTTCAGGGTCGAGTCGATGCCCTGGTGAAGATCCGCCAGCTGGAAGTCCTGCGAGGAATCCGCACGTGAGAAATCCTTGAGATCCTGCACGATCTGGCGCACGCGCACGATGCCCTGCCGGGACTCTCGCATCAGCACCGGGATGTCCTCCTTCAGGAACTCCAGCTCGATGTCATCGCGCAGCTTGCGCAGCCGCGCGGCGACATCGGGCGAGCCGACCTGGGCCTCGGCGGCTTCGTAGGCTGCCAGCATCTTGAACAGCTTGCCGAGGTAGTCCTCCAGCGTGCCGAAGTTGGAGAAGATGTAGCCGATCGGATTGTTGATCTCGTGCGCCACGCCGGCCGCCAGCTGGCCGATCGAGGCGAGCTTCTCCGACTGCACCAGCTGCCCCTGCAGGTGCTTGCGCTCGGCCACCTCGGCCTGCAGCGCCTCGTTGGTGCTCGTGATCTCGCGCGTGCGCTCGACGACCGCGTCTTCCAGGCGCGTGAGCTGCGCGGCTGCATCCTGCGTCATCTGCCACTTGGCGGTCAGCATGCTCGCGAGCTGGCGCACCTCGATCGCGTCGAACGGCTTCTTGAGGATCAGCAGCCGGTCGCGCACGTCGAGTGTCGCCAGCACCTCGTCCCACGAGGTGTCGGCATAGGCGGTGCAGATGACGACCTGCAGTCGCGGATCGGCCTGCCACAGGCGCTCGATCGTCTGCACGCCGTCCCAGCCCGGTGGCATGCGCATGTCCACGAAAGCCAGTGCATAGGGCCGCTCCGCCGCCAGCGACGCCTGCACCCGGACCAGGGCCTCCTGCCCCTGGTAGGCCGAATCGAGCTCGAAGGCTCGCGCCTCCTCCTGCGGCTCGTCGCCGAACAGCGCCGTCTCGGTGGCGCCGAGCCCGGCGTCGGCCGGTGGCGGCACCAGGATCTTGCGGAAGTCCTCGTGGATCGCCGGCATGTCGTCGACGAGCAGGATGCGCCGGTTCTGGCCGCGTGTCATGGCGTTCCTTCCTGCGGGACGATCGGGATCGCCAGGACGAACGTGGCGCCTTGTCCGACCCCGTCGCTCTGCGCACTCAGCGTTCCGCCCATCTCCCGGGCTGCCAGCGCGCAGCTGTGCAGGCCGAAGCCATGCCCGTTGCTGCGGGTGGTGAAGCCATGAACGAAGATGCGGACGAGGTTTTCCGACGCGATGCCCTCGCCGTTGTCGGCCACCGTGATGCGCAGGACATGCCCGTCCGCGGCGGGCTGCAGCGCCGCGCCCAGCGTGATGCAGGGGCTCTGGCCCGGGGGTGCGCCCCTCATCGCGTGTTTGGCATTGCTGATCAGGTTCACCAGGATCTGCAGGATCCGGTGTCGATCCAGCGGCAGCGCTGGCAGACCGGAAACCTGCTTCACGACGTCGACCTTGTGACGGGTCAGTGCACTGGCGTTCATGCGCAGCGCATCGTCCAGCAGGTCATCGACCTTCAAGGATTCGACGACGCTCGATGCGCCCGCATACGATTGCTGGGTCGCGACGACTTCCTTGATGTGATCGACGCTCCTGGCGAGCAGGACCAGTTCCTCGATGATGGCCGCCTGCTCCGCCTCCAGCGTCTGCGCCAGTTCGCGCAGGTAACCCACCAGCAGCTTGCCCCGGGCGTCGTGCGTGAGGAAATCGCCCAGGTCGTCGGCGTGCTCGTCCATCAGGCCGACCGCGCGCCTCAACCCCTTGAGCTTGGAGGCGCGAAGCCGGTCGCCGATCAGGCCCGCGGAGATGTTGACGCTGTTGAGAACGTTGCCGACGTTGTGCAGCACATTGGTGGCGATCTCGGCCATGCCCGCCAGGCGCGAGGCTTCGAGCAACTGCCGATGCACCTCGCCGATGCGGCGTTCGGCTTCCTTCAGTTCGGAGATGTCCTTCGTGATGCCGAAGGTGCCGATGATCTCGCCGACCTGGTTGCGCAGCGGCATCTTCGTTGTCAAGGCCCAGGTGTCCGGCCGCCCATCCGCCCAGGTTTCCCGCTCGACCTTGCCGACGATCGGCTGGCCGGTCCGGATGATCTCCTGCTCGTCGTCGAAGGCGGGCCTGGCGTGCGCCTCGGAGAAGACATCGAAGTCCGACTTGCCGATCAAGCCGTCCGGTGTCGTCATCCCGAACTGGAATGCCTGCGCCGCACTGGACTTGATGAAGCGGGACTGCCTGTCCTTGAAGTAGATGTGATCCGGCGAGTTGTCCAACAGCGCCCGCAACAGGTCACGCTCGTCGACACCCGCCGGGAAATGCTCGGGCGTTGCATTCACACGTGGGCTCCAGCGATGTCACGCAAGGTCAACGCGTACAGGTCGGCCACCGGCTGCCGCATCGCATCGGGCAGGAGCTTGCGCGTCGGGTGCGGCCGGGCGCAGCGCGGGCAGGCGTCGAGGGCTTCCCGGTAGACCAGGTCGCAGCCCAGGCAGCACACGGTGCCTGCACTCAATTCGGCCGCGGCCAGTTCGGCGAACACCGTCGGGCGCATCGCCGACACGGTCTTCCGGCAATGCGGGCAATCTTCATGGGGAATGGAATGGCTGGCGCAAAACATCGACGACTCCCTGGCACTGGGGGTGCCTTCTGTGGCGACATGTTCCGCCGGACGCTGCTGCCCCATTCCCTCGAACAATGCGGCGAAGCGGGACCAATTACCTCCCGCCTCGTCACAACTGACAGATAAGCATTTCGACGGCGATTTGCAAATAGCTCGAACATTTCACGTTCGATGGGGCATCTACAGATTGATGCCCGTGTGGCAATTGATCAGCATTGATCCATGTCAATTGCGCGGCCTGATGCACGAAGATCGACAATCACTCATGGATTCAATTAATGGTTAATTGTTGGTCTTTTCTGGCTCTATGAATCTCCCATCCTGCCGATAGTGGTGACATAGTTTTGTGTCTATCAAAGGGAGTAAAAAGGATGAAATTCCTGTCCAATGTGAAGATCGGTACGCGCCTGAGCGCCGGCTTCGCCGTCTTGCTGGCCATGCTGGCGGTCCTGGCTTTCACGGCCAAGGTGCAGGCTGATCGCCTGCAGGCGCACACCGAGTACTACGACAGCCACATCATGGCGTCCTACAAGCTGGTCACCGAGTTCATGCGCAGCGCCGACGACGCGCGACGCCGCTCGTTCCTCCACATTCTCGGCAAGCAAGAACAGAAGAAGGAGGCCGAGGTGATGACCGCCAAGTCGGTCGAAGCCGCACGCAATGTGCTGGAAGACTATTCAGCGCGTGCGCTGTTCCAGGACGACGAGGATCGCGCCAATTGGCAGGAAGTGAAGACCAGGTTCGACACCTTCGTGCGTTCCAATGAGAAGGTCATGGCGGCGTCGCGCACCATCCTCGACGATCCGGCACAGCGGGACGTCGCCGTCGGCATCATGCTGGGTGAGGCTCGCGTGGACAACATGAACCTCATCAAGGCCAAGGACGCCTGGCTGGCGCACAGCGATGCGAATGCCCGGCGCATGATCGAGCAGGGCCGGGCCACCTACCAGGCCGTGCTGTGGACGCTGGGCGGCCTGGCTGCAGCGGCCATGCTGGTGGGCGTGGCGGCAGCGCTGGCGATCACACGGTCGATCACGCGACCGCTGACCGAAGCGGTGACCATCACCCGAGCGGTGGCCAAGGGCGACCTCACACGCCAGGCGCGGATCGGGTCGCGTGACGAGATCGGTGAACTGTTGGGCTCGCTCAATCTCATGACGACCAATCTGTCCAGCATGGTCAGCACGGTGCGCGTCGGCGTCGACACCGTGGTGACCGCTGCGACGCAGATCGCCCATGGCAACCTTGACCTGTCCTCGCGCACGGAGTCGCAGGCTTCCAGCCTGCAGCAGACCGCCGCGTCGATGCAGCAGATGGCCGACAGCGTCAAGATGAATTCCGACAATGCGCGTCAAGCCAACCTCCTCTCGGGCAAGGCGTCCGAGGTGGCCGGGCAAGGCGGCAGCGCGGTCGAGCGTGTGGTCGAGACCATGGAAGGCATCCAGGATTCGAGCCGCAAGATTTCCGACATCATCACGGTGATCGACGGCATCGCCTTCCAGACCAACATCCTGGCACTCAATGCAGCTGTCGAGGCGGCGCGCGCCGGCGAGCAGGGCCGAGGCTTTGCCGTGGTCGCGGCCGAGGTGCGCAACCTGGCCCAGCGCTCGGCGGACGCGGCCAAGGAGATCAAGGGCCTGATCACGAGCAGCGTGGAAAAGGTGGATGCCGGCACCCTGCAGGTCAATGCGGCACGCAAGACCATCGACGAGGCCGTGCAACAGGTTCGCAAGGTGAGCGAATTGATCGCCGACATCACGCAGTCCAGCTCGGAACAGAACTCCGGTGTCGGCCAGATCAATCAGGCGGTGGCGCAGCTGGACAACACGACGCAGCAGAACTCCGCCCTGGTCGAGGAGACCTCGGCTGCGGCCGAGAGCCTGCGTCAACAGGCCGAGAAGCTGTCTGTGGCGATCTCCGTGTTTCGTGTCGCCGGGCACGATGCCGCGCCACAGCACAGCTTCGCCTAGGCAAGAGGTGCGGCTCGACGTCTGAGTTCAGCCTGAACTCGGCGCGACGCCGCAACCCTTGAATCGACACCACCGCGCCGGCCCTGGCCGGCACCTCAAGATCGGGACGTCATGGACTGGCTGGCAGTAGCGAGCGGATTCGTGATTGGTGCCATCGTCGGATTGACCGGCGTGGGTGGAGGCTCGCTGATGACGCCGCTGCTGATGGGCGTCTTCCATCTCAGCGCGCCCGTGGCCATCGGCACCGATCTGTGGTTCGCTGCAATCACCAAGACCAACGGATCGATCGCCCACCACCGCCAAGGCCACGTCGACTACGGCATCGTCGCCTGGATGTTGCTGGGCAGCATCCCGGCGACGGTCATCACGATCATGCTGATGCGATACACCGGCATGACGAAGGGGGTCAGCCACCTGATGATGCAGGTGCTGGGCGTGGCACTGCTGATGACGGCGGCCGCGGTCGCCTGTCGCCCCTTTTGTCACGCGCTCGGACTGAAGCTTGACGCCTTGCTCACGACATCGCGCAGGCGGGCCTTGACCGTCCTGGCGGGTCTGCTGCTGGGTGCCCTGGTCTCGCTCAGTTCGATTGGCGCCGGCGCGATCGGCGCGACCCTGACCCTCGTCCTCTATCCGCGACTTCCCATTCAACGCCTGATCGGAACCGACATCGCCCATGCGGCGGTGCTCACGCTCGTCGCGGGCCTGGGGCATGCGGCGCTTGGGAACGTCGACTGGTTGCTGCTCGCCAGCCTGCTGGTCGGATCCCTGCCCGGCATCTGGTTGGGCGCGCGATTGATCAGATCCCTGCCGGACAAAGTGACGCGCGGGCTGTTGTGCGCGTCCCTGGTGACTGCCGGGCTCCGCGTCATCCATTGAGCGCGAACGCCCAACGACAAAGGACCCCATGAAGCTGAATGACGACCCCTCCCTTCGCGAGTGCGTGACGCCCGGGCGCGTGACGGCCGGTCTCGATCAATCCCACCTCGACTGGCTCGAGGAAGAAGCCATCTTCATCCTGCGCGAGACCGTCGCCGCGTTCGAGCGCCCGGCCCTGCTGTTCTC
>NZ_JBFUCB010000159.1:0-10589 GCF_056405435.1 Rhizobacter sp. P1_G5
GCTGGTGGCGGCACCGGCGATCCTCGGCTGGGCGGCGGCGCACTACTACTTTTGAGGGGCGGCTTGCGAAATCCGCATGACCCGGGCTGAACCGCTGTGACATAGTGTCTCGGTCGCGCTCCGTCCTTCGCACCCGCCTCCCATGTCTCCAGAGCCCCTGATCGCCGTGCGCGATCTCGAATCCAGCTGCCACTGGTACCAATCCGTGCTCGGCCTGCGCAGCAGTGCCGCGGGTGTCGACGACGAGACGCTGCTGTGCGGCGAACGCGTCGTGATGCGGCTGCGGCCGTGGGACACCCGCCACCACCCGCACCTCGGCCGGCCCGACAGCAGCGCCCGCGGCAACGGCATGCTGCTGTGGTTCCGCACCGACGATTTCGACGCCGCCGTGCTGCGCGTGCGCCAGCAGGCCGCCCAGGTGCTCGAAGGGCCGGGGGTCGACCCGAACCACGGCCGGCGCGAGATCTGGCTGCGCGACCCCGACGGCTACGTCGTCGTGCTGGCCGGCCCCGAAGGCGAGGTGGCCGCATGACCACCTCTGCGAGATCAGGTCTGCAGATGGCGCGCAACATCGAGATCAAGGCCCGGATCGAGGGCATCGAACAGCTCGAACCGCGTGTCGCCGCGCTCGCGCAGCAGGGGCCGACGCCGATCGCGCAGGACGACACCTTCTTCCGCTGCGAGAACGGCCGGCTGAAGCTGCGCGCGTTCTCCGCCACCGAAGGCGAGCTGATCTTCTACCGCCGCGCCGACCAGGCCGGCCCGAAGGAATCGTTCTACCTGCGCTCGACGACCGCCGAACCGGCGTTGCTGCGCGAGGTGCTCACGCTGGCCCACGGCCAGGCGGGCCGGGTGCGCAAGCAGCGCACGCTGTACCTGGTGGGCCGCACGCGCGTGCACCTCGACCGCGTCGAGCGGCTGGGCGATTTCCTGGAGCTCGAGGTCGTGCTGCGCGACGGCGAGCCGGCCGAGGCCGGCGTGGCCGAGGCGCATGCGCTGATGGCGCAGCTGCAGGTGCCGGCCGGGCAGCTCGTCGAGCGGGCCTATGTCGACCTGCTGTCCTCCAGCGAGCGACATCCCTGATGCTCAAACTCCTGGGCGTCGTGGTGGCCCTGGTCGTGGTCGGCTACCTCGGCCTGTGCGGCGCGCTCTACGCCTTCCAGCGCTCGCTGCTCTACTTCCCGCAACCGCGCAGCGGGCCGCCGGCCGGCGAGATCACGCTGCCGGGCCTCGGGGTGGACGTGCGCGCGTCGGTGCGGCCGCATGACGGCCCGCAGGCGCTGGTCTACTTTGGCGGCAATGGCGAGGATGTCTCGCAGACCCTGCCCGAACTGGCGCGCACCTTCCCCGACCACGCGATCTACGCGATGCAGTACCGCGGCTACGGCCGCAGCGGCGGCTCGCCGTCCGAGGCCGCGCTGCAAGGCGATGCGCTCGCGCTGTACGACCTCGTCGCCCGCTCGCATGCACGCGTGTCGGTGATCGGCCGCAGCCTCGGTTCGGGCATCGCGATCCGTGTCGCGCGGGAGCGCCCGGTGTCGCGCCTCGTGCTGGTGACGCCGTACGACAGCATCCTGGGCCTGGCATCGGCGCAGTTCCGGTGGTTCCCGGTGCGCTGGCTGCTGCAGGACACCTACGAGTCGGTGCGGCATGCACCGGCCCTCACGGTGCCGACGACGCTGATCGCCGCCGAGCACGACGAAGTGATCCCGCGCGCCAGCACCGAACGCCTGCTGGCGGCCTTCGCGCCGGGTATCGCGACGATGACCGTCATTCCCGATGCGGGCCACAACGACCTCTCCCGCCGCAGCGCCTACGGGCGTGCGCTCCAAGCCGGCTTCTAGGCCCTGGCTTCGCGCCGCCCTGCGTCAGGGCGTGGCTTGCGCGCTGACCAGCCGCCCGGTGCGCGCCTGGAACGCGCAGCGGTAGGTGAACGGGATCGAATTCATGCCGGGCGCGCGTTCGACGGCGCCCTGGCCGTCGAGCCAGGTGCCGTCGTCGGGGGCGGGCTGCAGGCGGCGCGTCTCGGCATCGAAGGCGATGCGGCCGACGCGCGGGTACTTGTCCTTCAGCGTCGCGGCGATTGCGGTCTCGCAGGCGTCGGGCGAGACCTTGCTGAGGTCGGGCTCCCAGGCCTTCTCGACGAGGGGCCGGGTGCTGCCGGTCTCGCGGAACACGACGCCCGAGGTCTCGTTCGACTCGGCGTTGTACGCGCAGCGGTAGGTGAAGCTGTGCACGCCGGTCGCGGTGGTCTTGTAGCGGCCGGCGCCCTTGACGGTGGTCTCGTCGCCGGTGGCCGGCAGCAGCGAGCGCTGTGCGGCGATGAACTCGATGTCGCGTGCTTCCTTGCCGCGCATCTCGCGGATGGTGTCGGCGACGGCGGTCTCGCAGCGTTCGGCGGGCTTCGGATCGGTCGCCGCGGGGGTGGAAGCGGCCGGGGCGGCGAGCGCGACGCGGGCCGTGGACAGCAGGATCAGCAAGGGCAGGGACCGGATCAGGCGCATGGGAAGACAACGTGGGAGATGAGAGCAGCGGCAAGGGTACACGCTGCGACGCGCGAGGGGAACCGCTGTTGCACCTCGGGCGCCGCGGTCAGCCGTCCTGTGCGGCGGCCGATCGGCGCGCCTGGTGGCGCTGCACCTTGGCGCGGTTGCCGCAATCGCCCATCGAGCACCAGCGGCGCGGCGCGCCGCGGCTGTCGTCGAGGAACAGCCAGCCGCACAGCGGCCCGGCGCACAGCCGCATGCGGGCGGCGCGCGGCGAGCAGAACAGCGTCAGGCCCTCGCGCGCGAGCAGCGTGCGCAACGAGGCCGCGCTGTCGTCGGCGGTGCCGCGCCAGCGCAGGCCGGCCTGCGTGTGGCTGACGCGCGGGCCATCGCCGGAAGCCAGGTCGTTCAGCAGCGTGAGCGCCGCGGCGGGCGGCTTCGTGCCCTGCGCGATCGCGAGGCCGACGCGAAACACCGCATCGCGCGCGGCGATCACCGGCGCGAGCTCGTCGGTCGACGCCTTCAGCGCCGCGGCGCCGCGTGCGTCGACCAGGTCCTGCTCGAGGCACCACTGCGCGAAGCGCGCCCAGCTGCTCAATCGCTCGGACGGCGTGTCGGACAGGTGATCGCCGGCGGTGTTCGCGAACTCCAGCGCGAGCGCGCCGCCGACGCCGGCCGAGAGGGTGGCCATCAGCGCCGCCCTTATGTCGATGGTGGCCAGTAGCGCTGCTCGGTGTCGGCAAAGCGCGGGTGGGCGTCGATGCGCGACAGCAACTCGGCGAAGCCGGGCCGTGCCGAGGCCAGGTGCGGGCGCGTGCCGAAGCACCTGGACAGCGCAGCGGCCATCAGGTCGAGTGCGCCGGGGGTGTCGCCACCGAGGAAGGCGGCCGATGGCGGCGCGGCGAAGCTGTCGGCGAACACCTCCCACAGCCCGTGCAGGTGGCGGCGGGTCTGCGCGCGGATGCGCCTGGCCTCGTCGTCGCTGCAGGCCTCGCAGAAGCGCTCGGGGAAGTCGATCACCGTGATGGCGGGGTAGACGTTGGCCGCCAGGTAGACGAGCCCGCGCAGGTGGCTGGCGCGCGCGGCCGCGTCGGCGGGCAGCAGCCGGGCCTCGGGGTGCGTGAGGCCGAGGTGGATCAGGATCGCCGCCGTCTCGGTCAGCAGTTCGCCGCCGGCGCCTTGCAGCGTCGGGATCTGCACCAGCGGGTTGGCGAGCTTCAGCCGGTCGCGGCCGGGCGACTCGGTCCACGGCGCGGCCTCGACGGTCTCGAACGGCACGCCGCACAAGCGCAATGCGGCATCGACGGCAGCGCAGCCGACCGACCCGGGCGTGGCAAAGAGGGTGTACATGGCGGGTTCCTGAAGATGTCGAGGCGGCTTGATTCTGCCTAACCGGTTAGGCAAGTCAATCACCCTGATCGCATGTGCCGGGCAGTTGGGTTCAAATCGCGGGCATGAGCAAGGCGTTCACCAAAGAGACCGATTCCAGCGACGACGAGGACGACGAGGTCGGCCTGCCGGCGTTGCCGCAGGGCACGCGCAACTACATGACGCCCGGCGGCTACCAGGCGCTGCGCCACGAGCTGCTGACGCTGCTCGACGACGAGCGGCCGAAGGTCGTCGAGGTGGTGTCGTGGGCCGCGAAGAACGGCGACCGTTCCGAGAACGGCGACTACCTGTACGGCAAGAAGCGGCTGCGCGAGATCGATCGCCGCATCCGCTTCCTGACCAAGCGGCTCGACATCGCCGAGGTCGCCGACCCGTCGCTGCACCACGGCAACGACCAGGTGTTCTTCGGCGCGACGGTGACCTATGCGAACGAGCGCGGCGAGGAGCGCACCGTCACGATCAAGGGTGTCGACGAATCGGACAGCAGCCGCGGCGAGATCAGCTGGATCGCGCCGATCGCGCGGGCGCTGCTGAAGGCGCGCATCGGCGACGAGGTGCAGTTGATGACGCCGGGCGGGCTCGAGCGGATCGAGGTGATCGACGTGAAATATCCGAAGCCGTAGGGATGGCCCGGAATGGCTTCCGGGCTACGGCTTGACGCGGGTCACGCGCAGCACGGGCGCCGCGCGGCGCAGCGTGCGCATCACGTCGGCCAGGTGCAGCCGGTCGCGCACGCTCAGCAGCAGGCGCAGCTCGATCGTCTGCGCCGCCGGTTCGTCGTCCATGTCGATGTGGGTGATGTCGGCCTCGGCCTCGCTGACGGCCGCCGCCACCTGGGCCAGCACGCCCTTGCCGTTCTTCAGCAGCAGCGTGACGCCGGTCTCGAACGCGCGCACCGGCTCCTCGGCCCACTCGACCGTCATCCAGCGCTCGCTGTCGCGCTCGAACAGGCGCTTCGCGGTGGAGCAGTCGACGGTGTGCACCAGCAGCCCCTCGCCGCGGCCGAGGTAGCCGACGATCGCGTCGCCGGGGATCGGGCGGCAGCACGGTGCCATCTGCACCGAGGCGCCCTCGCTGCCGTCGATCACCACCAGACCCTGCGACGGCGCGTTGTCGTCGGCGGCGTAGCGGCCCATCGTCAGCGTCAGCGCATCGGGGCGCTCGCCGCGCTCGCCCATCATCTGGGCCAGCCGCTTCGCGACGATGGTCGCGATCTTGCGGCCAAGGCCGATGTCGATCAGCAGCTCGGCGCGCGAGCGCGTGCCGCTCCAGCGCGCGAGTTGCTGCCACAGCGCGCCGGCAGCGGCATCCGCCGGGTCGCTGGCCGGCATGTTCAGGCCTTCGGCGCGCAGCGCCTGCGCGAGCAGCTTCTCGCCCAGCTGCTGCGACTCTTCCTGCTCCATGTTCTTCAGGTAGTGGCGGATCTTCGAGCGCGCCCGGCCGGTGCGCACGAAGTTCAGCCAGGCCGGGTTCGGCCGCGCGCCCGGTGCGGTGACGACCTCGACCACGTCGCCGCTGCGCAGCTCGGTGCGCAGCGCGACCGGGTCGCCGTTGACCTTGGCCGCGACGCAGTGGTCGCCGACGTCGGAGTGGATCGCGTACGCGAAGTCGACCGGCGTCGCGCCGCGCGGCAGCGCCATGATGCGGGACTTCGGCGTGAACACGTAGACCGCATCGGGGAACAGGTCGATCTTGACGTGCTCGAGGAACTCGTTGGCGTCGCGCGTCTCGTCTTGAATATCGATCAGCGACTGCAGCCACAGCGTGCCCAGGCGCTGCGCATCGTGCAGCTGCGTGGTGCCGCCGGCCTTGTACATCCAGTGCGCGGCGATGCCCTTCTCGGCCACCGCATGCATCGGCTCGGTGCGGATCTGGAACTCCACCGCCGTGCCCAGCGGGCTCACGAGCGTGGTGTGCAGCGACTGGTAGCCGTTCGCCTTCGGGATCGCGATGTAGTCCTTGAAGCGCCCGGGCAGCGGCTTGTACAGCTGGTGCAGCACGCCGAGCGCGAGGTAGCACTCGGGCAGCGTGCCGACCACGATGCGGAAGCCGAAGATGTCGTTCACCTGCGCGAAGCTGAAGTGCTTCTCGCGCATCTTGCTGTAGATCGAATAGAGCGTCTTCTCGCGGCCGAACACCTGCACCTTCTGCTGGGCCTGCGGCTGCGCGTCGGCGAAGGCCTTCTCGACCTCGCGCTGGATGCGCTCGACGATGTCGCGCCGGTAGCCGCGCGCGCGCAGCACCGCCTTCGACAGCGCCGCATGGCGCCACGGCCGGGTGTGCTGGAACGACAGCTCCTGCAGCTCGCGGTAGGTCTGGTTCAGGCCGAGCCGGTGCGCGATCGGCGCGTAGATGTCGAGCGTCTCGCGGGCGATGCGCATGCGCTTGGCCGATGCCATCGCGTCCATCGTGCGCATGTTGTGCAGGCGGTCGGCGAGCTTGATCAGGATCACGCGCACGTCGCGCGCCATCGCGAGCAGCATCTTGCGGAAGGATTCGGCCTGCGATTCCTCGCGCGTGGAGAACTGCAGCTTGTCGAGCTTGGTCAGGCCGTCGACGAGGTCGGCGGTGGACGAGCCGAAGCGCTCGATCAGCTCGACCTTGGTGACGCCGCAGTCCTCCATCGCGTCGTGCATCAGCGCGGCCATGATGGCCTGCGCGTCGAGCTTCCAGTCGGCGCACAGGCCGGCGACCGCGATCGGGTGCGTGATGTAGGGCTCGCCGCTCGCGCGGAACTGGCCCAGGTGGGCCTCGTCGGCGAAGCGGTAGGCCTCGCGCACGCGCTTGATGTCGGCGGCGTCGAGGTAGTCGAGCTTGTGGGTGAGCGCCGCGAACGAGGCGGCAGCCGCGTCCTTGGTGGCTGCCGGCACCGGCGTGCTGCCGCCGCGGCCCGACGGGGCGGGCGGCGCTTCACGCAAGGCAGTGGCCGGGGAACGGGCGTTCATGGCCCGAATTTATCGCGGATTCGCCGCAGACGCCGCCGTGGGGGCGCAGCAAGGGAAAACGAGAACGGCCCGCGAGGGGCCGTCCTGGGGTGAAGCAAGGCGTGCTTCAGGAGATCAGCAGATCAGATCGGCACCTTGCGCAGCATCTCGATGCCGATTTCGCCTTCGGCGATTTCGCGCAGCGCGGTCACGGCCGGCTTGTTCTTGGTCTCGATCTTCGGGGCGTGGCCCTGGCTCAGCATGCGGGCGCGGTAGGTCGCGGCCAGCACGAGCTGGAAGCGGTTGGGGATCTTGACGAGGCAGTCTTCGACAGTGATGCGGGCCATGGCAAGAACTCCGTTCTCAGTTGAGATTCAGGTTGGCAAAGACGGCAGGTTTGCTTCTTTGCAGCGCAGCGTACTTGAGACGCTGCGAGTGAACGATCGCCTTCAGGTCGAAGAGCGCCGACTCGAAGAGAGCGTTGATGATAACAAAGTCGAAATGTCGGGCTTGCGCGACCTCGACGCGGGCATTCGTCAGGCGCTGCTCGATGACATCCGGGTGGTCCTCGCCGCGGCGGTTCAGGCGCTGCGCGAGCTCCTCCCAGCTGGGCGGCAGGATGAAGATCAGGATCGCGTTCGGGAACAGCCGCTTGATCTGCAGCGCGCCCTGCCAGTMGATCTCGAGCACCACGTCGTGGCCGCCGGCGATGCGCTCCTCGATCGCCTGGCGCGAGGTGCCGTAGAGGTTGCCGTGCACCTCGGCCCATTCGAAGAAGTCGCCGGCCGCGATCTTGGCGCGGAACGCCGGCTCGCTGATGAAGAAGTACTCGCGCCCGTCCTGCTCCTGCCCGCGCGGCGCGCGCGTGGTGTGCGAGACCGACACCACCAGGTGCGAATCGAGTTCCAGCAAGGCCTTCACGAGGCTCGACTTGCCGGCGCCGCTCGGGGCGGCCACCACGAAGAGATTGCCGGGGTAATCCATCGCGCGGGATTTTGCACCAGCGCTCCACGTGTCCTGCAGCGCCTTGCCGGTGAGAAGTCGCTTGACCGGCGTGAATGTGCAGTTCTATGATTGAGTACTTGCTCAATTAAGTGATGTCACCGTGGCCCGACCCCGCAGCGAAGACAAGCAGAAGGCCATCCTCGACGCCGCCGTCGAGGAGTTCGCGGTGCGCGGCGTGTGGTCGACGCCGACCTCGGCGATCTCCAAGGCGGCCGGCGTCGCCGAAGGCACGCTGTTCACCTATTTCGCCAGCAAGGACGTGCTGGTCAACGCGCTGTACCGGGCGCTGAAGCTGGAGCTGGCCGACGCGATGATGGGCGATTACCCGCAGGCGGCCCCGGCGCGCGAGAAGTTCCGCCATGTGTGGACCCGCTACCTGGGCTGGGCAGCCGCGAACCCGCTGAAGTGCAAGGTGATGGGGCAATTGCGCGTCTCCGACCGCATCACGCCCGAGACCCGCGACGCCGGCAGTGCGCCGTTCGTCGAGCTGCTGCGCGAGGCCGAAGCCTGCGTGCGGCAGAAGCTGGTGCGCGACTACCCGGTGCAGTTCATCGGCGCGATGTTCAGCGGCCTGGCCGATGCCACGTTGGCCGCGCTGGCAGAGATGGCCGACCCCGACGGCAGCGGGCTCGATCCCGTCGCCGCCGGCTTCGACGTGTTCTGGAATGGCATTGCATTGAAGGGAAACGAATGAAAGTCCTGATCCTCGGCGCGACCGGCATGGTCGGCCAGGGCGTGCTGCGTGAATGCCTGCTCGACGCCGGCGTGTCGCAGGTGATCACGCTCGGGCGCATGCCGCCCGCCGTCGCGCACGCGAAGCTGACGAACCTCGCGCACGCCGACCTGCACGACCTGGCGCCGATCGAAGACAGCCTGCGCGGCATCGACGCCTGCTTCTTCTGCCTCGGCGTCTCGTCGCTCGGCATGAGCGAGGCCGACTACCGCCGCGTGACGCTGGACCTCACGCTCGCCATCGCCGGCACGCTGGCGCGCACCAGCCCGCAACTGTGCTTCGTCTACGTCTCCGGTGCCGGCACCGACAGCAGCGAGCGGGGGGCATCGATGTGGGCCCGCGTGAAGGGCCGCACCGAGAACGAACTGATGCGCCTGCCGTTCCGCGCGGTATGGGGGTTCCGGCCCGGGGCGATCCAGCCGCTGCATGGCGCGCGCTCGAAGACCGGCTGGATCCACGCGTTCTACGTGGTGCTCGGCCCGCTGCTGAGCGGCCTGCGCCGGTTGTTCCCGGACCGGCTGCTGACCACCGAGAGCATCGGCCGCGCGATGCTGGCTGCGGCCCAGGGCGGGGATGTCCGCCAGGTGGCCGAGGCGCCGGCGATCCATGCACTGAGCCAGGGGCGTGTCGATGGGCGCTGAACGCCGCAAGCCGATCTGGCGCCGGGTTGCCTGGGGTGGCGCGTGTGCCGCCGCGCTGGCGGCGCTGGTGTTGTCCAGCGCCTGTTCCAGCTTCGGCCAGTGGAGCCGCAGCCCGCAGGAGCAGGCGCAGGTCCAGGCCTCGCCGCAATGGCACGACGGCCAGTTCAACAACCCGCAGCCGATGTGGAGCGACATGAAGCGCGCGCTGTGGCGGGCGTTCGATTCGGAACCCGGCCAGTYGCCCGCCGGCCCGGTGCCGGTGCTGCGCAGCCAGGGCGAGGCGTTCGCCGTCGCGCCGGCCAGCGGCCTGCGCGTGACCTGGTTCGGTCACTCGTCGACGCTGCTCGAAGTCGATGGGCAGCGCGTGCTGCTCGACCCGATCTGGAGCGAGCGGCCCTCGCCGGTGACCTGGGCCGGCCCGAAGCGCTGGTTCGCGCCGCCGATCCTGCTCGACAAGCTGCCGGCGATCGATGCGGTGCTCGTCTCGCACGATCACTACGACCACCTCGACCGCGCGACCGTGATGGCGCTGCAGGCGCGTGGCGCACGCTTCATCGTGCCGCTCGGGATCGGCGGGCACCTGCGCGGCTGGGGCGTGCCGAACGATCGCATCGTCGAGCTGGACTGGTGGCAGTCGACCGCGGTCGGCACGCTGCAGGTCACGGCGACACCGGCGCGCCATGCCTCGGGCCGCATCAACCCGCAGGCCGACCACACGCTGTGGAGCGGCTTCGCGCTGGTTGGGCCGCAGCACCGCGTCTGGTACTCCGGCGACACCGGCCTGTTCGACGAGATGAACGACATCGGCGCGCGCCTCGGCCCGTTCGACCTGACGCTGATCGAGTCGGGCCAGTACGACGCCGACTGGCCCGACTGGCATCTCGGGCCGGAGCAGGCGGTGCTGGCGCATCAGCGCGTGCGGGGGCAGCTGATGATGCCGGTGCACTGGGGTCTGTTCGCGCTGGCCCACCACGGCTGGACCGAGCCGGTCGAGCGCGTGCTGGCCGCGGCGGCGTGCCAGCACGTCAGCGTGCTGACGCCGCAGCCGGGGCAGAGTGTCGAGCCGCAGCAGCAGGCCTCGGCCTCGCGGTGGTGGCCGGCGCAGCCGTGGCACACGGCGGCCGAGCGGCCGGTGATCGCGACGAAGCGGGGCGATGCGGCGCAGCGCGTCGAATTGCCGCGCTGCTCGTAGCGCGCCTCACAGGCCGCGCACGGCCGCGGCCAGCGCGCGCATCGCCGGATCGATCTGCGCCGCCTCGATCAGCCCGTAGCCGAACAGCAGGCCGTTGAGCGACAGCGGCGGCCGCGTGCTCGCCGAGAGCGTGGCCAGCCGCACGCCGGCCTGCGCCGCGGGCGGCAGCCAGCGCTCGGCCGGCGTCGCGCCGTGCAGGGCGGCACACAGGTGCAGGCC
>NZ_JBFUCB010000160.1:0-10584 GCF_056405435.1 Rhizobacter sp. P1_G5
GCGCAGCGGCCTGGAGTGCCGGGCTGGGAGGATCCCCGGTTTGCTGTCACCTGGGACATTTCGAATCTCTTGAAGTGACCGTGGAGGGGTGTTTCTGTGCGCGCGCGTCGCGGCGCGGCAGGGGCATGAGCCCCCGCAGCCCACCCCCAGCCGCACCACGCGCGCGCAGCACAACAGAGAAGCTACTTCTTGTCGTGCGAAGAGAGCCAGCCGAAGAACTCCGAATACCAGAGCTTGCTGTTCCGCGGCTTCAGGATCCAGTGGTTCTCGTCCGGGAACCACACGAGCCGTGAATCCACCCCACGCGCCTTCAGCGTGTTGTAGTAGGCCAGCCCCTGCTGGTCCGGCACCCGGAAGTCGAGTGCCCCGTGGATCACCAGCGTCGGCGTCTTCATGTTCTTCGCGAAGGCGTGCGGGCTCTGCGAGTTGACCTTCGCCTGGTCGTCCCAGTACCAGGCCCCCAGCTCCTTCGCGTGCCAGGTGTAGGCGTCGTCGCTGAACATCGCCGTCCAGTCGAAGCAGCCCGCATGGCACACATACGCCTGGTAGCGGCCCGGCTTCACGTGCCCGTTCATCCACGCCACCATGTAGCCGCCATAGCTGCCGCCCGTCGCGAACACGCGGCCGCGGTCGATGTACGGCTTCTTCAGCATCAGGTCGGTCGTCGCCTCCACGTCCTGCAGCTCCAGTTCGCCCCAGCGGTGCGTGATGCTGTCGAGGAAGCCGTAGCCGAAACCGCTCGAGCCGTGGTAATTCACGCACACCACCACATAGCCCTGCGCCGCGAACACATGCGTGTTCCAGCGGTAGTGGAAGGTGTCGCCGGCCGCCGCGTGCGGACCGCCATGGATGCTGTGCAGCAACGGGTACTTCTTCTTCGGGTCGAACCCCGGCGGGTACACCACCCAGGCCTGGATCTCGTCGCCCAGCGCACCCTTGAACCGCACGTCCTCGTACCTGCCCAGCTTCACGGGCTTCAACAGATCGTCGTTGAAGCGCTCCAGCCGCTGCGGCGCCTCATCGCCCGCGCGATGCGCATGCACCCGCGCCGGATGATCCATCGCATCGGCCGCCGTCACGACCACCTCGCCCGCCACGTCGAAGCCCTGCACCCAGCCGCCCCGCGCCACCACGGCCGCCTCGCGCGCCGCGATGTCGAAACGCCACAGGTGGCAGCGGCCCTCGTCCTCGGCCGTGAAGTAGAGCGCCTCGCCATCGGCCGACCAGCGGATCGGCCCGTTCACCGCGTGGTCCCAGGCGGCGCTCAGCACCTGCTGCTTGACCGGCGCGTCGATGCCGCGCTGCAGCACCGCCGCATGGTTGGGCATCGTGTGGCGCTTGCCCTGGTGGCTCGCGAGGAACGCGATGCGCTTGCCATCGGGGCTGTAGCGCGGCGCCTCGAAATCCCAGGCCTTGTCCTGCGCGATCACCTCGATGCGGCCGGTGCGCACCACCACCTCGGCCAATGACTTGCAATGGTCCAGCCGCTTCTCCGGCGCCGGGTCGAACGCGAACGCGACGTGCCGGCCGTCGGGCGAGATGTCGAACGAATGCGCGTCGGGGTCGCCGCGCTGCAGCTCGTAGCCGCTGCCCTCGAACAGGTCGCGCACCCGGCCGCTCTCGACGTCGAGCACCAGCACGTGCGCCACCCGCTCCATCGGCAGGTTGCGGTCCCAGTAGCGGTACTGCGCCTCGCTCGTCACGTAGGCGGTTTCCTTGCGGTCCTTGAAGGCCTGGTGGCGCTTGGCCTGCGCGGCGGCACCGCGCACATCCGGCCACACCCACGAGACGAACGCGATGCGCTTGCCGTCGGGGAACCACTTGAAGGCCTCCACGCCCGGCGCGAAATCGCTGACGCGGCGCGCCTCGCCGCCATCGGGCGCGATCACGTACAGCTGCGGCGTGTCGTCCTTCTTGCCCTGCTGCTCGCGCCGCGCGATGAACGCGATGCGCTCGCCGGTCGGCGACCAGGCCGGCTGGCCATCCTTCTCGCCGGCCTGCGTCAGCCGGCGCGGCCCGCCGCCGAAGGTCGACAGCAGCCACAGGGCCGACATGCCCTTGTTGTCCTCCATCGAGTAGCTGCCGACCGAACAGACCGCCTGCGCGCCGTCGGGCGACAGGCACAGTCCGCCGACGCGCTGCAGCGCCCACAGGTCATCGATGCTCAGGGTCTTGTGTCGGGCCATGATGGTGCGGGCCGCCTCGTGAGCGGCGTTCGTGGGGAAACGGGATTGACGGGGGATGGCGGGGAGAGGCCGGAGCCACTGCCCGCCAGGCGTCATCGGTTGTGCTTCTGCATGAACACGAGCTTCTCGAACAGCGACACATCCTGTTCGTTCTTCAGCAGCGCGCCCACCAGCGGCGGCAGGCTCACCTTCTCGTCCTTGCTCTGCAGCACCTCCAGCGGGATGTCCTCGGCCACCAGCAGCTTCAGCCAGTCGAGCAGCTCGCTGGTGCTCGGCTTCTTCTTCAGCCCGGGCAGGTTGCGCACCTCGTAGAAGTTGCGCAGCGCGGCGGCCAGCAGCTCTTTCTTCAGCGACGGGAAATGCACCTCGACGATGCGCTTCATCGTGTCGGCGTCCGGGAAGCGGATGTAGTGGAAGAAGCAGCGGCGCAGGAAAGCGTCGGGCAGCTCTTTCTCGTTGTTCGACGTGATGAACACCAGCGGCCGGTGCTTCGCCCGGATCAGCTCGCGCGTCTCGTAGACGTAGAACTCCATCCGGTCGATCTCGCGCAGCAGGTCGTTCGGGAACTCGATGTCGGCCTTGTCGATCTCGTCGATCAGCAGCACCACCGGCTGCTCGGCCGTGAAGGCCTGCCACAGCACGCCCTTCACGATGTAGTTGTGGATGTCGTGCACCCGCGCACCGCCATCCACGTCGGCCAACTGGCTGTCGCGCAGGCGACTCACCGCGTCGTATTCGTACARACCCTGCTGCGCCTTCGTGGTGCTYTTGATGTGCCAYTGCARCAGCGGCATGCCCAGCGATTGCGCGACTTCCTCGGCCAGCATCGTCTTGCCGGTGCCGGGTTCGCCCTTGATCAGCAGCGGCCGCTTCAGCGTGGCAGCCGCGTTGACCGCGAGCATCAGGTCGTCGGTGGCGACGTAGTTGTCGGAGCCTTTGAACTTCATGCGTCGCGAGGGTTTGAAGGGGGTGCGGACCAGTATAAGGCGGGCCCTATAATCGCCCGCGGTTCGAAGACAAGCCCTCGCCAACTTCAAAAAGCTGCCATGACAAAGCTGGTTTCCCTGACGAATCTGATGAAGATGACGACTCYGATTCCGGCGATCGCTGCCTCCCTGCTGCTGGCCGGTGCGGCCGTGGCGCAGGACGTGAAGCCCGGCGATGCCAAGGCCGGCGAGAAGAAAGCCGCGATGTGCATCGGCTGCCACGGCATCCCGGGCTACCAGGCGAGCTTCCCCGAGGTGCACAAGGTGCCGATGATCGCGGGCCAGGGCGCCAAGTACGTGGTCGCCGCGCTCGGCGAGTACAAGAAGGGTGAGCGCAAGCACCCGACGATGCGCGCCGTCGCCGCGCCGCTCACCGACCAGGACATGGCCGACCTCGCGGCCTTCTACGAACAATTGCCGAAGGAGCAGCCCCAGCTCGCCGAGAAGGCCAAGGCCACGCCGGAGGTCGATGCGTTGCTCAAGAAGGGCAACTGCGTGTCGTGCCACGGCGAGAACTTCAGCAAGCCGATCGACGGCAGCTACCCGAAGCTCGCCGGCCAGCACGCCGACTACCTGTTCGTCGCGCTGAAGGCCTACCAGACCAACGGCAACCCGCAGATCGGCCGCAGCAACGCGATCATGGTCGGCCAGGTCAAGCAGTTCTCGCATGCCGAGCTGAAGACGCTGGCGCAGTACTTGGCCTCGCTGCCGAGCGAACTGCACACGGTGCCCCAGTCGCGCTTCCGCTGATCCCTTCCCCCATATGCAAAACGCCGCTGCGACCCAGCGGCGTTTTTACTTGGGCGCGCGGAATTCGCACCGTAGACTGCGGCACTTCATGCCATCCACCTTCCGGGAGATCTGCTTCATGAAACGCTGGATTCCGATGCTTTGCCTGGGCGCCATGCTGTGCGCCGGCGCACACGCCCAAACCCTGCGCTGGGCCACGCAGGGCGACGCGCAGACCATGGACCCGCATTCGCAGAACGAGTCGCTGACGAATGCGATCAATGGGCAGGTCTACGAGACGCTGGTCAATCGCGACAAGCAACTGGGCATCGAGGCGGTGCTGGCCACCGAGTGGCAGCAGACGGCGCCGACGCAGTGGCGCGTGAAGCTGCGGCCGAACGTGAAGTTCCACGACGGCACGCCGTTCACCGCCGACGACGTGGTGTTCTCGGTGCAGCGGGCTCGCGAGGGCACGTCGGACATCAAGGCGTATGCGAACGCGCTCGGCGAGCCGAAGAAGATCGATGCGCTGACGGTGGAGTTCAACCTGCCCGCGGTGARCCCGATCTTCCTGCAGCACGCGACGCTGGTGCAGATCATGAGCAAGGCCTGGTGCGAGAAGAACAAGGTCGTGAAGCCGCTGGACTTCAAGAACAAGGAAGAGAGCTACGCGTCGTTCAACGCGAACGGCACCGGCCCATACATGCTGGTCTCGCGCGCGCCGGACGTGAAGACCGTCTACAAGCGCAACCCCGCGTGGTGGGGCAAGTTCGAAGGCAACGTGCAGGAGGTGGTGTACACCCCGATCAAGAGCGACCCCACGCGGGTGGCGGCGCTGCTGTCGGGTGAGGTCGACTTCGTGCTCGACCCGGCCCCGCAGGACGTGGCGCGCTTGCGCAGCACGCCGACGGTGAAGGTGATCGACGGGCCGGAGAACCGCATCGTGTTCATCGGCATGGACCAGAGCCGCGACGAGCTGCTGTACGGCAGCGTCAAGGGCAAGAACCCCTTCAAGGACCTGCGCGTGCGCAAGGCCTTGTACCAGGCGATCGACATCGAGACCATCAAGACCAAGCTGATGCGCGGACAGGCCGTGCCCACCGGCGGCATCACGTCATCGGCGCTCGGCGCCTACAACGATCCCGAACTGGAAAAGCGCCTGCCCTTCGACCTGGAGTCCGCGAAGAAGCTGATGGCCGATGCCGGCTATGCACAGGGCTTCGAGGTGACGCTGGACTGCCCGAACAACCGCTACATCAACGACGAGGAGATCTGCCAGACGCTCGCGTCGATGTGGGCCAAGCTGAACGTGAAGATCCGCGTCAACGCGATGCCGCGCGCGACTTACTTTCCGAAGGTGCAGAAGTACGACACGTCGATGTACATGCTGGGCTGGGGCGGCTCGATCACCGATGCGGAGACGACGTTCACGCCGGTGCTGCGCAGCCGCGGCGAGGGTGGCATTGGCGCGTGGAACATGGGCGGCTCGAAGGACGCGAAGTTCGACGAGCTGGCCGCTGCGTCGAGCCGTGAGCCTGATCCGAAGAAGCGCGAGCAGTTGATCAAGGCCGCGCTGAAGCAGCACAACGAGCAGGTGCTGAACATCCCGTTGCACCGGCAGGTGATTCCGTGGGCGGCGCGGGCGAACGTGGATGTTGTCCATCGGGCCGACAACTGGCTGGAGTGGCGCTGGATCACCATCAAGTGATGCCGCTGTCGCGACGGCGCCTGCTGGTGCAGGCGCTGGCCGGTGCCGGTTTCCTGGCCGGCGGCGCGTGGCCGCGCCTGTGCGCTGCGGGCACGCTGGTGGCCAACGTCACCGCGCTCTACACCGTCGAGGTGGCGCGGGTGGCGGTGCCGACGGACACCGAGGCGGTGGCGCGTGAGCTGAGGGCGTGGCCCGGCCGCGTGAGCGTCGGCGGAGGCCGCTACAGCATGGGCGGGCAGACTGCGCTGGCCGGCGGGCTGCAGCTCGACATGCGGCAGATGAACCGCATCATCAGCCTGGACGTGGCGCAGCGTCGCGTGCGCGTGCAGGCCGGGCTGCGCTGGCGCGACCTGCAGGAGGTGATCGATCCGGTCGGGCTCGCGGTGCAGACGATGCAGAGCTATGCCAACTTCACGATCGGCGGCTCGGTCTCGGTGAATGCGCATGGCCGCTATGTCGGCAATGGCCCGGTCAGCAACTCGGTCCGCGCGTTGCAGCTGGTGCTGGCCGACGGCAGCGTCGTCGAGGCGGATCGAACGCAGAACGGCGAGCTGTTCCGCGCCGCGCTCGGCGGCTATGGCGCGGTCGGCGTGATCACCGAAGTGGAGCTCGACCTGGTCGACAACCTGCGCATGGAGCGCAACGTGCGAGTGCTCACGCTCGACGACTATCCGAAGCACTTCCACGACGATGTGCGGGACGACACGACGGCGGTGATGCACAACGCCGACCTGCTGCCGCCGACCTTCGACCGGCCGGTGTCGGTGACCTGGCGCCGCACCGATAAGCCGGTGACGGAGGCGGCCCGGTTGGTGTCGCGCGGCCGGCGTTATCGGCTCGAGCGCGGCGTGCTGTGGGCGATGACCGAACTGCCGGGTGGCGGCTCGCTGCGCAGCTCGGTGGTGGAGCCTCTGCGCTTCAACGGGCCGGCGGTGGTGTGGCGCAACCACGAGGCCAGCCTCGACGTGGCCGCGCTCGAACCGGCCAGCCGCGGCGCCTCGACCTACGTGCTGCAGGAGTACTTCATTCCGCCGCGGCATTTCGCGCCGTTTGCACGCCGGCTGGGCCAGGTGTTGAACGCGCACCAGGTGCAGGCGCTCAACGTGTCGATCCGGCATTCGCCGGCCGACGCGCTGTCGCTGATGGCCTGGGCACCCGAGGAGGTGTTCTCGTTCGTCCTGTACTACAAGCAGCGCACCGATGCGGCGGCCTGCGAAGCGGTCGCGGTGTGGACGCGCGAGCTGATCGACCTGGCGCTGGCGCACRAGGGCCGCTACTACCTGCCGTACCAGCTGCACGCGACCCGCGAGCAGTTCGATGCGGCCTATCCGCAGGCGCAGCAGCTGCGCGCCTTCAAGCGCAGCGTCGACCCGGACGGCAAGTTCAGCAACAGCCTGTGGGCGCGCTACCTGTGAGCCGAACCGGCCCTCAGTGGCCTGTCACCTGGACCTCGTTGACGATCGCGCTCCACGACTGCGGGCCGGTCTTGCCGGAGATCCGCACGCCCAGCACGCCCGCCAGCGGTGTGCCGCTGAAAGCATAGCTCGCGCCGCCGGCCGCTGCGCTGTTGGGGTAGGGCGTCGCGATCGCCCAGCCCGATTCGATCCAGCGCGTGCCGTCGGTCGTGTACTGCAGGCTCACGCCCGATTCGAAATAGCCGTTGCCGTAGCTGTCGATCGCGCCGTTGATGAAGGTCACCTTCGAGACCGCCTTCGCGGCCGTCCACGTGACGCCGGCCGCTTCCCACTTGCCCGTCTCGCCTTCGCCGGCGGCATTCAGCGTGACGCCGGTCGTCAGCTTGCCGTCGTTGATGCCGGTTCGCGCCTGGCGGTTCGCGTTCGATAGCGCCGTCGTGTTCTTCGTCCACACCTGGCCGCTGCCGCTCGCTTCGATCTGCGTGTCGCCGCTGCCGCCGCGCGCCGTGAACGCGGCGCGGATCGAATGACCGGCCTGCACGTCGCTGAAGGTGTAGCTCGTCACCGCACCGATCGACGCGCCATCCACCGTCACCGAGCTGATGTCGTAGCCGGCGTTCGGCACGATGCTGAAGCCCTGGCTGCGACCCTGCACGACCTGCACCGTGCCGCTCGGCACGATCGATCCACCGGTGCCGGCCGATGCGTCGATGCTCAGCGGCGCCGTCGCGCCGTTGTCCAGCCCGGCCTTCACCGCCGACCAGAAACTCGCGTCTTCATAGCCCATCGCCCACACGCTGGTGCCGGCCAGGCCGTACGCGTTCACCAGCGCAGTCTTGGCCTGGATGCTCTGCGCATCGTCGTACCAGAGTGCCGGCTGCTTGGTCGAATTGCTCCACTCGGTGCCATCCGGCTGCTTGCGCACCGTGCCCCAGGTGGCGTACGGCGTCGCCGAAGCCGCATCGCGCTGCAGCACCGCATTGGCATGCGAGGCCAGCACCGACGGGTAGCTCGACCAGTGCACCACCTGTCCGGTGCTGTAGTCGTAGCCGTAGCTCGGCAGGCCGGCCAGCACCTTCGAGGCCGGCACGCGCGACACCGCGTACGACAGGATCGCCTTCTGCCAGTCCAGGCCCGATTCGGGGCCCGGCCACACCTCGCCGTTGAAGCCGCTGCTGGCCCAGCCGGGGCCGACCTCGTCGTAGGTCATCACCTGGAAGTAGTCGACCACCGCACCGATCGCCGCGTAGTCGTAGCCGCCCAGGTAGTCCGGCGCCTTGTCGCTGGTCTTCGGCGGGATGCTGATCACGAGCTTCAGCCCCTGCGCATGCAGGCCGCCGGCCAGCGCGGCGATGAACGCGCTGTGGTTCGCCTTGTCCGACGGCTGCACCGCCTCGAGGTCGATGTCGATGCCCGCAAAACCGTTCGCCGTGGCGAGGCTCACCAGGTTCGTCACCGCCTTCGCGCGGCTGGCCGCGCTGGCGAGCACCGCCTTCGAGATCGCCGGGTYGAAGCCGCCGGCATCGTTGCTGTAGTCCGAGACGGTCGGGTACAGCGGCAGGCCCTTGCCCTTCGCGAAGCTGATGATGCTGCGCGTCGTGTTCGTCAGGCCCTCGGTGCCGACCGTGCCGGCGGCCGTCAGGTTGTAGGCCGAGCCGAGGCCGACGGCGCTCAGCTGCGCGTGATGGGCCTGCAGGTTGGTGTACGACTGGCCGAGCTGGCCATCGGTGTAGGCCAGCACGAACGGCGCGGCATCGGCCTGCGAGGTGGCGACGAGGCAGGCGAAGCTGACGCAGGCAAGCGAGGCCACGAAGCCGGCACGGTAGGGGCGGAGTTTTGAAAGGGCTTTCATAGCCCCATGGTGACCGATCTGCGCGTTGGCAATTGTCAGCAAACCGTAGCGTTGGTAACGCGCCGGTCTCACCGGCGGTTCAGCGCGTCGCGCGGCGCCTCACGCAGTCGATGTACTTGTGCCCGTCCGGCGGCAGGCCGCTGCGCTGCGAGGCCCAGATCATCTCGCCCAGGCACTCCATCATCTCGTGCTGCGCCTCGTGCGCCGAGCCGCGCCTGGCGGCGAGCAGCGCATACGCCTGCTTGATGCCGGTTGGCTGGTCGATGCTGACCTGCTCGCTGATCGACAGGTGCATCGACAGGTGCAGGAAGGGGTTGGTGCGGCCGTCTTCGACCTCGTAGACCTTGGCCAGCGCCGCTGCTTCATCGGCGAGGTCGGCGTGGTACTCCGGATGGCCGGCGATCCAGTCGGCGGCCACGGCCTCCATCGGCGTCAGTGGCAGGCTGTCGCGCTGCTTGCGGTAGGTCTCGCAGAAGAAGCGGCGGACGTCGTGCTGGGTGGGGGCGAACATGGGGGGATTTTCGCCGAGCCGCGGCGGCCGGGTTGGCGTGGGGGTGCTGGGGGCGTGGAACCTGTTGCGGCGGAATGTTCACTCAAGGGATTTGCCGGTCGGATCCCCTATGCGAACTTCACTTCAAACACCGCGAACTGCCCTGACGACACCCGTTGCCTCATCACAAAAGAAGCGCATGTCCTGGCTTGAGATCCTTGGCGAGCACAACGTTGAGACGGTCATTGAGAGGCTGCAGGGGTGCGAGGAACCGCGGGTGATCGACCTGGCAGGAAGGGGGCTGGAGCCGAAGCATGTCGAAAAGCTCCAGCAGGTGCTGGCGCACGCGGGCTGCCCGCCATGTGCCTTGATTCTCCGGGGTGCCATATTGCCGAGGCTGAGTCCGATACTCCTGGGCGCCAAGGCTCATCTCCCGCTGACCAAGCTTGACCTTCACGGAATGTCGATCGAGCAAGGCGGGGGGCTTCGMTGGATGGGTCCCCTTCACATCGAGTTGATTGCCGAGCTTGTGAAGGCGCCGGGCAGCCAACTGAGCGTTCTGGATCTTGGCGAGCAGGCGCTCAGTGGCACGAAGGAGGTCCGCGGGCGGCCAGTGATGCCGTCCGCGACGCTCAGGCAACTTCTGTGGGCCGTCCGCTCGAGCAGCGTCATGACTTCCTTGCGTCTCGATGGTTCCAAGCTGCAGAACACCGACTTGGCTGTCATTTCCGAAGTTCTGTTTGCCGTGGACCTCCATTCAGATGAGCCCTCGAAGCTTGTTCATCTGAACCTCGCTGGGAACACGGCTTTCACCGCCGACGGTGTGGCGTGTTTCCTGGCTGCGACCAAGTGGTACCCCCTGCGGATCGAGAGCCTGAATCTGGGCCAGGTCGAGCTGAACGATGCATGCCATTCCGAGGCTTTGGCGCTGCTGGAGAGGTCGTGCACCTTGTGCGAGTYGTTGCCCTATTCCCTCAAGGATTCGAACTCACACGGTGACGATTCGCTGCTGGCCGCCGTGCTGAAGCAGCTCGATGCGAACAAGGGGCGTCGCAGGGCGCAGCTGGCCGCAATCTGCCTTTCCTCTCCGGTACCTCTTCCGGGGGAACTCTACCCCCTGATCGGCAAGAACATCATTGACCTGGAACGGTCGGGTATCCGCAAGCCCACGAACGATCGAGGCCAAAGGGTAGCGTCGACTGTCGGAGAGGATTCGGC
>NZ_JBFUCB010000161.1:0-10568 GCF_056405435.1 Rhizobacter sp. P1_G5
GGTTCCGACTAGCCTCGTCCGTCGAGCTGCGCCGGCTCGCGCCTCTTGCGCAACCGCCGGGCAAGGTGCCCAATGCGGTCTGTTACATCGACAACAATGCACTGCACGCGGCCCGCGCGCTGTTTCGGCCGTCGTGCGGGAGGACTCGCCATGACGACAGCCGACCCCCTGGCCGCGCGACTCTCGCAGGAGTCGCCGGACGCCTTGATCGCCACCGGGGACGACGGCCGCGTCACCTGGTGGAACCCGGCCGCCGAGGCGATGTTCGGCTACCGGCGCGACGAGGCGATCGGCCGGCTGCTCCCGGAGCTGCTGGCGCCCACGGACCCGCCCGAGCCGGTGGGCGACGAGCGCAGCCGCGAGGTGGTGCGCCGCTGCCGCGACGGCTCGCTGATCTACGTGCTGGCGTCGACGCGGATGCTCGAGCCGGTGGCCGGCCAGGTCGGCGGCCACCTGCACCGCCTGGCCGACGTCACCCACATGAAGATGCAGCGCGATGCCGACCTGATCGACACCCGCTACCGCGGCCTGCTCGAATCGACGCCGGACGCGATCGTGATCGTCAACGACATCGGCCGCATCGTGTTCGTCAATGGCCAGGCCGAGGCGGTCTTCGGCTACCGCCGCGACGAGATCGCCGGCCGGCCGCTGGAGATGCTGATGCCCGAGCGCTTTCGCGGCGCGCATGTCGGGCACCGGGCGCACTACATGGCGCAGTCGCGCACGCGCGAGATGGGCCTGGGGTTGCAGCTGTACGGGCTGCGCAAGAACGGCGAGGAGTTTCCGGTCGAGATCAGCCTGAGCCCGCTGGAGACCGAGGCCGGGCGCATGGGCATGAGCGCGATCCGCGACATGACCTACCGCCGCAAGGCCGAGCAGAAGTTCCGCGGCCTGCTCGAATCGGCCCCCGATGCCATCGTCATCGTCGACCGCGACGGCCACATCGTGCTGGTCAACACGCAGACCGAGCGGCTGTTCGGCTACCCGCGTGCCGAGCTGCTGGGCCAGTCGGTGGACCTGCTGGTGCCCGAGCGCTTCCGCGGCAACCATCCCGGGCACCGCACGCGCTTCATCGCCGACCCGAAGGTGCGCTCGATGGGCGAAGGCCTGGAACTGCACGGGCGGCGGCGCGACGGCTCGGAGTTTCCGGTCGAGATCAGCCTGAGCCCGCTGGAGACCGAGGACGGCACGCTGGTCAGCAGCTCGATCCGCGACATCACCGAGCGCCGGCGCGTCGAGCACGCGCTGCAGGAGAAGAACCTCGAGCTCGAGCGGGCCAACCAGGCCAAGGACAAGTTCCTCGCGACCATGAGCCACGAGTTGCGCACGCCGCTGAACGCGGTGATCGGCTTCACCGGCCTGCTGCTGATGAAGCTGCCGGGGCCGCTGACGTCCGACCAGGAGAAGCAGCTGGGCATGGTGCAGTCCAGCGCCAAGCACCTGCTGTCGCTGATCAACGACCTGCTGGACCTGGCGAAGATCGATTCCGGCAACGTGCAGATGCAGCTGGTCCCGGTGGCCTGCCGCTCGCTGGTGGACGAGGTGGCGTCCACGCTGCAGCCGGTGGCCGAGGGCAAGGGGCTGCGGCTGCTGGTGCAGATGCCCGACGGCGCGATCGAGGTGCACACCGACCGCCGCGCGGTGCACCAGATCCTGATCAACCTGGTGAACAACGCGATCAAGTTCACCGAAGCGGGCACGGTGTCGATGTCGGTCGGCTTCAGGGACCGCGACGTGGACCGCTGCGTCGAGCTGGCGGTGACCGACACCGGTGCCGGCATCTCGGCGCAGGACCAGGCCACGCTGTTCCAGGCCTTCGCGCGGGTGGGCAGCAGTGCTGCGCGGGCGCGCACCGAGGGCACCGGCCTCGGCCTGTACCTGAGCCGCAAGCTGGCCGAGCTGCTGGGTGGACACATCGAGCTGAGCAGCGAGGTCGGCCGGGGCAGCCGCTTCACGCTGGTGCTGCCGATCGCGCAGGACTGACGGCATGGGCGCACGGGTGCTGATCGTCGAAGACAACGCGATGAACCGCGAGCTGATGGACTACCTGCTGCGCGCGTTCGGCTTCGAGACGCTGAAGGCGGTCGACGGGCGCGTCGGGCTGGACATCGCTCGGCGCGAGAAGCCTGACCTGATCCTGTGCGACATCCAGATGCCCGAGATCGACGGCATGGAGTTCGCGCGCCTGGCCAAGGCCGACCCCGCGCTACGCGAGGTGCCCCTGGTCGCGGTGACCGCGTTCGCGATGGTGGGCGACCGCGAGCGCGTGCTGGAACAGGGCTTCGATGGCTACATCTCGAAGCCGCTGGAGCCGCTGAGCTTCATCGAGGCGGTCAACCAGCTGCTGCCGGCCGGCCTGCGCCGGTCGAACGAGGCGCCCGGCACGGCGCCGGCCGCGGCTCGCCGGCCGGCGGTGCCCGTCGCCACCATCCTGGTGGTCGACGATTCGCCGATCAACCTCGAACTCAAGCGCGACCTGCTGCAGCCGCACGGCTACGAGGTGTTGACGGCGTTGACGCCCGGCCTCGCGCTGCAGATGGCGCGCGAGCGGCTGCCGGCGCTGATCATCTCGGACGTCGGCATGAGCGAGGGCACCGGCTTCGACTTCATCCGCAGCGTGAAGGCCGACCCGCGGCTGCGCGACATCCCGTTCATCTTCCTGTCGTCGACGCACTGGAACGAGGCCTCGCGCCAACTGGGGCTGGAGCTCGGTGCCTTCCGCTACCTGCTGCGGCCGCTGGAGCCGRCACTGCTGCTGGCCGAGATCGAGGCCTGCGTGCGCCGTTGACGGCTCGCAGGATGGGCCGGCAGCGAGATCACCTCAATGCACGTGCCGATGGTGCTCATCGGGGACGTGCGGGTGTGCATGACGCATCGGCTCGTGACGGTGCGGATGGCTGTGCACCGCACCGGCTGGCAGTGCATCGTGGCCGTGGTCGTGGTGCCCGTCGTCATGGCGGTGGGCGTGTTCGTGCTCCAGTTCGTCGTGCTGGTGCTGGTGCTCGTGGCGCTCGACAAGATGCAAGACGATGCCGAGGATCATCAAGCAGGCCCCCGCCAGCATCCAGCCGCTTCCGCTGCGCTCCCCCAGCAGGAAGGCCAACAGTGCGCCGACGAACGGAGCGAACGCGAAGACGGAGCCGGTGCGCACTGMACCGAACGCACGTTGAGCGAGCAGGTAGAAGCGCAGGCTCAGCCCGTAGCCTGTCGCACCCACCGCAAGAAGGGCACCCGCCTGCCCGGCGGCCGGCACCGGTTCGTCGAAGGCCCCTGCGAGAGCGGCCGTTGCCATCGCACCCAGCAATCCCTTGTACATCACCACCTGGCCGGGATCGCGGTCGGCGACCCCGCGCGACAGCGTGTTGTCGACGCCCCAGGCTGCGGTCGCGGCGAGCACGGCCAGAAGCCCCAGGGTCTGGCTGACGCCTGCCGAGGCTCGGTCGATGATCAGCGCCATGCCGCCCAGCGTCAGCAATGTCATGGCCAGGAGGACGCGCCGGTCCATCGCCTCGCGGTACCAGAGCATGGCCAGCACCGCGGTGAATACCGCCTCCAGCGTGAGCATGAGCGAAGCGCCGGCTCCACTGGTGTGCTGCAGCCCCCAAGACAGCGCGACGGGGCCGACCGCGGCGCCAGACACCGCCATCAGGGTCAGCCGACCTGCATCGCTGCGACGGACGCGAGCCTCGTGCTCGACGGGACGGCGAAGCACCCATCCGACCAGGGCAGCGCCCGCATACAGCAGCGCCGCCGTGGTGAAACTGCCGACCCCCACGCCGAAACGCTGAACCAGCGGTGTGCTGGCTCCGAAAAGAACAGCGGCGACGAGGGCGATGAGGCCGCCGCGAAGCGCCGGCCGGCGGGTGACTCGATCCATGCCGGCAGCATGCCACTGACATGGATCAGAAGCCGCACGCTGCGCCCTCAGCCCCAATACTTGTCCGGCCGCAGCGGAAGACCCGTCGCATAGCTCGGCGAACCCGGCGGGGTCTTCGTCGGGTACAGGTTCTTCAGGTGCACCTCGGGATTCATGGAGGCACCGGAACCGTCATAGGGCTGCCAACCCGTCAGCAGCTGCGAGACGTGGGCCTGGATCGGTACCCCTGGGCGCGCCGGATCCGCGAGCAGCACGTTGTTGTTCCGATCGATGGACAGCACGTTGACGGCGTGCTGGAACGGCTGCATGTGCTGGTCCGTGCTGGTGAGCTGCAGTGTCATCGGATGCTGCTGGCTGAGCTCGTGGCGGATGGTCTGTGCCAGGCGCAACGCTTCCTGCTGGGTCTGATCGCCGGGGCTCATGTGCTCGAACGGGATCTTCCCGTTGTCCATGCCGTAGTGCTTGTAGACCTTGCCCGGGTTGCCGGGCTGGCCCGGCGCCACGCCGATCGCGTGGGCAATCTCCTGCTGCGAATGCTGCAGGCCGTAGTACGCCATCGACGACTGGCTCGCGGCATTCCAGCACGACTGGGAGTCCTGCTGCTTCTGCATGCCGAGCGGCAGTTGCGGCGGCATCGAGCCATTGGTCTTGCGGCGCGCCGACGTCGGCATGCCCAGCGGGGGCTGCATCGCAGGCCCGCCTTGCGGCATCGGGCCGTGCGGCTGCTGCGGCGCATGCGGCACCGGTTGCTGCGGTCTCCCGTAGGAGGTGGTGGGGTAATGGAAGGTCGGTGGAGGGAACCCGGTAGGCATGATCGTTGCGGCGAGCGCGGCGGTGGTTGCGACGCTTCCGATTCTGTTCAGCCCGCGCCGCCGCGACCGTCTGGTGAAGCGAAGTGGTGTCCGGCAACGCGAGATCGCTTGCGGCGAACCATCGATTGGCTCTCTTGATCGGCTTGCCCGGTGGCCGCCGGTGTCGATCGCCACCGCGTCCAGGTCGTTGATCTTGGCCTGCCCGGAGGGACTCGAACCCCCGACCTGCTGCTTAGAAGGCAGCTGCTCTATCCAGTTGAGCTACGGGCAGCGAGGGAAYAGGCTGAGGGCCTGCAGATGGGAGAGAGTTGATGGTCGGGGTGAGATGATTCGAACATCCGACCCACTGGTCCCAAACCAGTTGCGCTACCAGGCTGCGCTACACCCCGAACCGGCGCATTGTAACCAGCGCTCGCAGCGATTCGGGCCGCTCGCGCACCGGAACAGATCGACTTCGCATCGAATTCCGTCCGGCCTCCGCTGCATCCGTCACACCGTCAGCGCCCCCAGCGCCTTCTCCAGCCGCTTCACGCTCACCGGCTGCGGCGTGCGCAGCTCCTGCGCAAACAGGCTGACCCGCAGCTCCTCCAGCAGCCAGCGGAACTCCTCCAGCCGCCCGTCGTGCACGCCCTTGCGATCGGCCAGCAGCCGCAGCCAGCGCTGCTCCAGCGGACGCAGTTCGGCCAGCCGCTGGGCATCCCGCGCCGGGTCGGCGCGCAGCTTGTCCAGCCGCATCACCACGCCCTTCAGGTAGCGCGGCAGGTGCGCCAGCTGGGCCCACGGCGTCGCCCCCACGAAACGCTTCGGCACCAGGCGTGCCAGCTGCGCCTGCACGTCGTCGGCCACGTCCTTCGGCGCCCGCGCATCCTTCAGCTTGCGCTGCGCCGCGGCGAATTCGGTCAGCACCACGATCACGCTGCGGGCGATCTCGTTGGCGATCAGCGTCAGGCGCCCTCGCCCTTCGTCGATGCGCCGCCGGAAGGCCTGYGCATCGGCCGGCAGCGGGTCGGCAAGGAACGCGCGGTCGAGCGCCAGGTCGATGATCTGCTCGCGCAGTTCCTCGGCCGTGCCCAGCGGCATGTACAGCACCGCCATCTTCTGCAGGTCGGGGATGTTCTTCTCGAGGTACTTCAGCGCGTCACGGATCTGCAGCGCCACCAGCCGCCRCWGGCCGGCCCGGTGCTTGTGCGCCGCCACGTCGGGCTCGTCGAACACCTCGATCTGCACATGGCTGCCCCGGTCGATCAGCGCCGGGAACCCCACCAGCACCTGGCTGCCGCGCTTCACCTCCATCAGCTCCGGCAACTCGCCGAAGGTCCAGTCGGTGTAGGTCGGCTCGGGCGCTTCCGCCACCGGCGCGCTCGCGCGGCCCGGCGCCGTCCTGACGACGATCGTGTTCGCTCCCGCCGGCGTCGCTGCGGCAGCGGGTGCCGTGGCCACCGCCGGCCGCAGCACCGCCAGCGCCTGGAACGCCGACCGCGCCTGCCCGCCCAGCTCGGCCTTCAGGCTGGCGAGGTTGCGCCCCTGCCCCAGCTGCCGGCCGTTCTCGTCGACCACGCGGAAATTCATGAACAGGTGCGGCGACAGCTGCTCGAGCTTGAAGTCGTTGCGCTTCACGTCGAGCTGCGTCTTGTCGCGCACCGCCTTCAGCAGCACGTCCACCAGGCTGCCCGTGCCGAAGCCATGCGCCTCGTGCACCTGGTCGACGAAGCCCTGCGCATAGTCCGGCAACGGTACCAGCCGCGAGCGCGGCCGCTGGTGCAAGGTCTTCACCAGCGCCAGCACCTTGTCCTTCAGCATGCCGGGCACCAGCCATTCGCAGCGCTCGTCGCTCACCTGGTTCAGCGCGTAGATCGGCACGGTGACGGTGACGCCGTCCTTCGGGTCGCCCGGGTCGTGCAGGTAGGTCGCGCTGCAATCGACGCCGCCCATGCGCAGCGTCTTCGGGAACGACGCGGTCGTGATGCCGGYCGCCTCGTGCCGCATCAGCTCCTCGCGCGTCAGGAACAGCAGCTTCGGCTGGCGCTGGCTCTCCTCGCGGTACCAGCGCTCCAGGCTGTGGCCGCTGCACACGTCGGCCGGCAGCTGCTGGTCGTAGAACGCGTGGATCAGTTCGTCGTCGACCAGCACGTCCTGCCGGCGCGACTTGTGCTCCAGCTCCTCCACCTGCGCGATCAGCTTGCGGTTGGCCGCAAGGAAGGGCAGCCGCGTCTCCCACTCGCCGTTCACCAGCGCCTCGCGGATGAAGATCTCGCGCGCCGCCACCGCATCGACGCGCCCGAAATTGACGCGCCGGTTGCTGTAGATCACCAGGCCGTACAGCGTCGCCCGCTCCAGCGCGACCACCTCGGCCGCCTTCTTCTCCCAGTGCGGTTCCAGCAGCTGCGTCTTGATCAGGTGGCCGGCGATGCCCGGCAGCCACTGCGGCTCGATGTTGGCGATGCCGCGGCCGAACAGCCGCGTCGTCTCGACCAGCTCGGCCGCGACGATCCAGCGCCCCGGCTTCTTGCCGAGGTGCGAACCGGGGTGCTTGTAGAACTTGATGCCGCGCGCGCCGAGGTACCAGTCGTCCTCGTCGCTCTTCTGGCCGATGTTGCCCAGCAGCCCGGCCAGCATCGCCAGGTGCAGCTGGTCGTAGGTGGCCGGCAGCGTGTTGAGCCGCCAGCCGTGCTCGGCCACCACGGTGTGCAGCTGCGAATGGATGTCGCGCCACTCGCGCACGCGGCGGGGCGAGACGAAGTTGTCGCGCAGCAGCTGCTCCTGCTTGCGGTGCGAGAGCTTGTGCTCCTTGCTGCCGCCACGCGCGTCTTCGAGCCACTTCCAGAGCTTCAGCGTGCCGAGGAATTCGGAACGGTCGTCGTCGAACTTCTTGTGCGCCGCATCGGCCGCCTGCTGGTGCTCCATCGGCCGGTCGCGCGCGTCCTGCACGCTCAGCGACGACGCGATCACCAGCACCTCGGCCAGCGATTCGCGGTTGCGCGCCTCCAGGATCATGCGGCCCACACGCGGGTCGAGCGGCAATTTGGACAGCTCGCGGCCGGTCGGCGTCAGCTCGTTCTGTTCGTCCACCGCGCCCAGCTCGTGCAGCAGCTGGTAGCCGTCGGCGATCGCGCGGCGCGGCGGCGGCTCGAGGAACGGGAAGTCCTCCACCAGCCCGAGCCCGAGCGACATCATGCGCAGGATCACGCCGGCCAGCGACGAGCGCAGGATCTCCGGGTCGGTGAAGCGCGGCCGTTCGCTGTAGTCCTTTTCGTCGTAGAGCCGGATGCAGATGCCGTTGCTGACACGCMCGCAGCGCCCGGCACGCTGGTTGGCGGCCGCCTGGCTGACCGGCTCGATCTGCAGCTGCTCGACCTTGTTGCGGTAGCTGTAGCGCTTGACGCGCGCGGTGCCGGCATCGATCACGTACTGGATGCCCGGCACCGTCAGCGAGGTCTCGGCGACGTTGGTGGCCAGCACGATGCGGCGCGCGCTGTGCGGCTCGAACACGGCATCCTGCTCCTGCTGGCTCAGGCGCGCGAACAGCGGCACCACCTCGACGCCCGGCGGGTGGTGCTTGCGCARGTGSTCRGCCGCCTCGCGGATCTCGCGCTCKCCCGGCAGGAACACCAGCAYGTCGCCGGCGCCCTCGCGCCACAGCTCGTCGACCGCATCGCCGATCGCGTCGTTCAGGCCGTATTCGCGCGATTCCTCGAACGGCCGCCAGCGCTGCTCGACCGGAAACAGCCGCCCCGACACCTGGATCACCGGCGCCGGCCCGTGGCGCGACGCGAAGTGCTGCGCAAAGCGGTCGGCATCGATCGTGGCCGACGTGACGATGATCTTCAGGTCGGGCCGGCGCGGCAGGATCTGCCGCAGGTAGCCGAGCAGGAAGTCGATGTTCAGGCTGCGCTCGTGGGCCTCGTCGATGATCAGCGTGTCGTAGGCCTTCAGCAGCGGGTCGGTCTGCGTCTCGGCCAGCAGGATGCCGTCGGTCATCAGCTTGACGCTCGCGCCGGGCGACAGCCGGTCTTGAAACCGCACCTTGAAGCCGACGTGCTCGCCCAGCGGCGTGTTCAGCTCCTGCGCGATGCGCTTGGCCACGCTCGATGCGGCAATGCGCCGCGGCTGCGTGTGGCCGATCAGCCCCTTGCCGCCCGCGCCCTTGCCGCGGCCGAGCGAGAGCGCGATCTTCGGCAACTGCGTGGTCTTGCCGGAGCCGGTCTCGCCGCAGACGATCACGACCTGGTTCGCCTCGATGGCCTGGGCGATCTCGTCGCGCCGCGACGACACTGGCAGCGATTCGGGGAAGGTGATTGGCGGGACAGGATTGGCCACCGGCGTTGGGCCGCGGCGCGGGGCAGAGGTCACTCGAAGCCTTCGTGCAAAATCGTCGATTATTTCAAACTGCGGCCGGTCGTGCGGCCACGCCATGAACCTCGTCTTCCCCCACACCTTCGTGCCGTGGTTCCGTTCGGTGGCGCCGCACATCCATGCGCACCGCGGCAAGACCTTCGTCGTGGCCATCGCCGGCGAGCTGATCGCCGCCGGCAAGCTGTCGGCTTTCGCACAGGATCTCGCGATCCTGCATGCGATGGGCATCAAGCTGGTGCTGGTGCACGGCTTCCGGCCGCAGGTCGAAGAGCAGCTGCGCGCCAAGGGCCACACCTCGCGCTTCAGCCACGGCATGCGCGTCACCGACCCGCTCGCGCTCGACTGCGCGCAGGAGGCCGCCGGCCAGCTGCGCTACGAGATCGAGGCCGCCTTCTCGCAAGGCCTGCCGAATACGCCGATGGCGCACAGCCAGATCCGCGTCGTCTCCGGCAACTTCATCACCGCACGCCCGGTCGGCATCGTCGACGGCGTCGATTTCCAGCACACCGGCCTGGTGCGCAAGATCGATGCGAGCGGCATCCGCAAGCTGGTCGAGATCGGCGCGCTCGCGATGCTGTCGCCGTTCGGCTTCTCGCCCACCGGCGAGGCCTTCAACCTCAGCATGGAAGACGTCGCCGCCAGCACGGCGAGCGAGCTGCAGGCCGACAAGCTGATCTACGTCACCGAGGTGCGGGGCATTCCGCTCGACCCGCTCGACCCCGACAGCGAGATCGACCAGGAACTGGGGCTGGCCGACGCCCGCAAGCTGCTCGCCGGGCTGCCCAACCCGATGCAGCCGACCGACACCGCGTTCTACCTGCARCACGCCGTGAAAGCCTGCGAAGACGGCGTCGAGCGCGTGCACATCGTGCCGTTCTCGGTCGACGGCTCGGTGCTGATGGAATTGTTCACCCACGATGGTGTGGGCACGATGATCGTCGACGAGAAACTCGAAAGCCTGCGCGAAGCCACCTCCGACGACATCGGCGGCATCCTGCAACTGATCGAGCCGTTCGAGAAGGACGGAACCCTGGTCAAACGCGACCGGACCGAAATCGAGCGAGATATCGACCATTACACCGTCATCGAACATGACGGCGTCATCTTCGGCTGTGCCGCCCTGTATCCGTATCCCGAGGCGCATACCGCCGAAATGGCCGCGCTGACGGTGTCCCCGAATGTGCAAGGGCAAGGCGATGGCGAGAAAATACTCAAGCGCATCGAACAGCGCGCACGCGGTGCCGGGTTCGACAGCATTTTCGTGCTGACCACCCGAACGATGCATTGGTTCATCAAGCGCGGCTTCAAGCAGGTCGACCCCGATTGGCTGCCCGAGGCCCGCAAGCGCAAATACAACTGGGACCGGCGCTCCCAGGTTCTCGTCAAGAAACTGGCCTGATCCGCCGGTTTCGTTTCACGACATTACAAACAGATCGACAGGAGTTACGTCATGGCTCGAATGGTGCAATGCATTTACCTGAAGAAAGAGGCCGAGGGCCTGGATTTCGCGCCGTATCCCGGTGAAC